>DMYK01000234.1:0-3963 GCA_003483675.1 Microcoleaceae cyanobacterium UBA11344 | reverse complement strand
GTTAACAGTTAACAGTTAACTGACTAATTAAATTAATCGCGGGCGATGCCTTCGGCTCGCGCTGCTAACTGTACTGCACTGGCGACAGCAGTAGCAACTCGCTCGTCAAATACAGAGGGTATAATGTATTCTTTGCCAAGCTGGTCAGGCTCGATTAAAGAGGCGATCGCGTAAGCTGCTTCCAAATACATATTTGTCGTAATCGTGGTAGCCTTGCAGTCCAAAGCACCTCGGAATATGCCCGGAAATGCCAAAACATTGTTAATTTGATTCGGGTAATCGCTGCGCCCAGTGGCGATGATTGCCACATCGTCCATGATTAATTCTGGCTGAATTTCGGGATTGGGATTTGCCATTGCAAAAACAATCCGATTCTCGGCCATAGAAAGCACCATCGAGCGGGTGAGAACTCCGGGGGCGCTGACGCCTAAAAATACATCGGCACCGACGATCACATCTTCTAAAGTACCGCTTGATGCCACGGCAAATTCGAGTTTTTCTGGGTTCATGTCCGTGCGGTCTTTTGAGACGACACCTTCGGAGTCACACATGATGATGTTTGTGGCACCTGCTGTGCGTAACAAACGGGCGATCGCAATTCCAGCGGCACCGGCTCCGTTAATCACGATGCACACTTCTGAAATTGATTTCTGCACTAATTTTAGGCAATTAATTAATGCTGCTAAACTGACAATGGCAGTGCCATGTTGGTCATCGTGAAAAATGGGAATATCTAGAGTTGCCCGCAATCTTGCTTCGATTTCAAAGCAGCGGGGCGCAGAAATATCTTCGAGGTTGATGCCGCCAAAAACCGGGGCGATATTCTGCACAGTCCGAATAATTTCCTCGGTATCTTGGGTATTCAAACAGATAGGAAAGGCATCTATTCCGGCAAATTCTTTAAATAGCATGGCTTTGCCTTCCATGACTGGCAGTGCAGCAAGAGGGCCGAGGTTTCCGAGTCCCAAAACTGCGCTACCATCGGTAACAATGGCAACAGTATTTTGTTTGATTGTCAGGTTGTAAACTTGTTGGGGGTCCTGGGCGATCGCCGTGCAGATGCGGCCGACTCCTGGGGTGTATGCCATTGCCAAATCGGACGGGCTTTTGAGGGGAATTTTGCTTTCAACTCTGATTTTACCGCCGCGGTGCAAGTGGAAGGTGCGATCGTACACATCGATCACTTGGATATCCGGCAGCGCTTTCACTGCTTGCACTATTTCTTCGCTGTGCTCGATGCTCGAAGCATCGACGGTGATATCGCGAATGGTAGTGGCGCGGTTTTGCTCGATCAATTCGATTTGGTCGAAGTTGCCGCCAACAGATGCGATCGCGCTGGTGACGCTGGCCAGCATTCCCGGCTGGTTTGGCAGGGAAACGCGAATCATTAAACTAAAGCTGGGGTTCGGTGTCAGTTTTACCGTCATGGCTTGATTTTAGATTTGAGATTTCAGAATTTCAATCTTAGATTGAATCGCCAACTTTATCTCAAAAATTTAAGAATTAAAATTTTCAACTTAAATATTTAACAAACTCTGTTTGCTGGTGATGCTCCGATTTTTGACAGATACTGCGTAATTCCTGTTGCTGTCTTTTAATGCGAGACACTTCGGGAATTTATGCGGCTTGTTGGCGGCAAAAGTAGCGCTGCTAAAGTAGATGCACGGCTGTTTTAGCCGGCAGGTAAAAATCCGATCGACTGACAAGCGGTCATTTTGTTTGTAAATTGTGCCTGTTTGCTTAACAGTTGTTTTTTTGTGATCCCTGTCTCTGAGAACGATCGAATTACCTGCTGGTTTGGCTTTTTTGTCTTTTAAAAGCAATGCAATACAGCTTAATTGCTGGTTGCTAATTGTAGATTTTAACGTTCGGCTGTTTCACAGTCACAAAAAATAGAAAAGAATTTACAAGCCAGACAATCGACGGTAACTTTTTCTGAGCTTTGTCGATCGACAGTTTCGAGTGCTTCACTGCCGGCGGGCATGACACACAGAGCAACTTGTCCGACTCCAGCCATCAGTTCGGCAACTCGATCCAAAATACTTTCCATTTTGTCAATTAATTGCTCTGCTGCTTCCAGCGTCGGCGCGACAATGAAAAAGGTTTTGACTCCTTCGGGACTGGGTGCGAAGCCGAGGGTGCACTCTCGTAATAGTGCTTGAGTCGAGAGACTGAAACCGTTATCGAAGCGATCGATTACAGCTTGATAAAAGGCTTGAGTCAGAGAACGATCGCCAAAAATAGGTTGGGGTAACATGGCAACTTCCTTTTGTAGGATCTTGAGGAACATTGGAAAAATTTTAACATACCTTAATTTAAGCGATTTAATTAATTTTTCTAGCGATCGAGATCATCGATCGAATGTGATTTTTTTGGATTTGTGTAGCGGTTGCAACTGTGATAAAATGTGTTATGTGTTAGCACTGCGAGTGATGGCCATCCCAGGACTCACGCCCAAGAAGAGTAAAAATATTCCTAATTTCCGCCCTACTTATACAGTATGTTCTCAACTACAGAAAACCTAAAAGCAAGATTTGACAAAGCATTCACCGATGCATTTGGCGAAAGTCTAGCAGGTACCGATCCGATGCTGACAGCGGCAAGCAATCCCAACTTTGGGGATTTTCAGTGCAATGCGGCGATGACTTTAGCGAAAAAATTAGGAAAGCCGCCACGGGCGATCGCCCAAACAATCATCGAAAACCTCGACATCGCCGACATCTGCGAAACTCCAGAAATCGCCGGCCCCGGTTTTATCAATTTGAAACTCAAACCGGCTTATTTGGAAGCGCAAGTTAGTGCGATCGCGATCGACTCTCGTTTGGGAATCGCACCAACAGAAACACCTCAAAAAGTGGCGATCGACTTTTCCAGCCCGAATATAGCCAAAGAAATGCACGTCGGGCACCTGCGATCGACAATCATCGGCGATGCGATCGCCCGCATCCTCGAATTTCTCGGCCACGACGTCATCAGAATCAACCACATCGGCGACTGGGGCACCCAATTCGGAATGCTAATCGCCTATTTACGCGAAGTTCACCCCGAAGCATTAACAACAGCAAACGCCCTAGACTTAGGCGATTTAGTCGCATTTTACCGCCAAGCAAAACAGCGGTTTGATGCAGACGAAACCTTCAAAGAAACCGCCAGACAAGAAGTAGTAAAACTGCAAGCCGGCGCCGAAGACACCAACCGCGCTTGGAAATTGCTATGCGATCAATCGCGCCGCGAATTTCAAGTAATCTACAATTTGCTCGACATCAAATTAACCGAACGCGGCGAATCATTTTACAATCCGTTATTACCCGCAGTAGTCGAAGATTTAACCAATCTCGGTTTGCTAGTAGAAAGTGACGGTGCGAAGTGCGTTTTTGTAGACGGTTTCACCAACAAAGAAGGCGAACCATTGCCGCTAATTGTCCAAAAAACCGACGGCGGTTACAACTACGCCACAACAGATTTAGCAGCAATACGCTACCGGATCGAAAAAGACCAAGCAAATCGCATAATTTACGTCACCGATTCAGGACAAGCAAACCATTTTGCTCAAGTATTCAAAGTCGCGCAAAAAGCCGGTTGGATTCCCGAAAATGTCGAAATAGTTCACGTTCCCTTCGGTTTGGTATGCGGAGAAGATGGGAAAAAGCTCAAAACTCGTTCCGGTGACACTGTGCGGTTGCAAGATTTGTTAGATCAGGCGATCGTGCGAACCCGTGCAGATTTGGAAAAAAGATTAGCAGCAGAAGAAAGACAGGAAACAGAAGAGTTTATTACTAACGTCTCTCAAGTAGTTGGTTTGAGTGCAGTTAAGTACGCAGATTTAAGTCAAAACCGCGCCAGCAACTATGTCTTTAGTTACGACAAAATGCTCGCTTTGCAAGGAAACACAGCACCTTATATGCTCTATGCTTACGTGCGCGTGCGGGGAATTGGTCGCAAAGGTGGGATAGATTTTGATAA
>DMYK01000233.1:5748-8340 GCA_003483675.1 Microcoleaceae cyanobacterium UBA11344 | reverse complement strand
ACTATTTGCAACTGGAGTTTTTGACCGGGATAATCTGTCAGCGTCAGCGAAAGTTCTTTAGCATTTTCCAGCAAAGCTGTCGGAATACTAACCGTACCGTAAAATATCTGCCCGTTGGGGGGCAGTTCCGCCGGCAAATCCTCCGCAGTCGCGCTCAGAACCCGGCCTTGATTGTCAGTGACGTTCAAGAAACTGTAGAGAAACCGTACAGCTTGGGTGCCTTCGTTCTTCATGCTCACGTCTAGCAGCATAGAGTTGCTTCGTTGATTAGCCGCAGTCACTTCCAGGGTGATTCCCCCGTCGCGACTGTTCATGGGGAACTTGGCGCTGGCATTTTGCCCAGGGGCTGTTTTTTTGGCTGTAGCTGATTTAGAGCTAGCCTTGTCTGCTTTGGTATTCCCTTGAGCCGTTGTTTTATCTGGATCGCGACCTTCTATCCGCGCTTTGACGGTTTTCAGAATGTCTTTTTCTTTCAAAATGCTCACTTGGTCGCCTTTAGCGGGTGTTCCCTGCTTGCCGCCTGCATTACTGCTGGGGCGAACGTCGGGTTGAGTCGTTCCTGTCAAAGCTTCGCGACCTAAAGTAAATCCCCAAACAGAACTCGTCACACCAGCTCCGAACATCAGAGTTAGCAGAATCAGAGTCAGCACTACCGTCGAATTCAGTACCATTTCCTGTAAGTTTTATGCCAAGTCCTAGAAACTGCTTTGTTTGCCCGATCGACTCTAGCTTGCGCTTCTTTGTGGCGATCGGGGTCAGCAGATCCAAGATTGTGATTTTTGTTCTCTAGTTCTAGCACGGACTGGGAAATTATGTTATCATTCATTTTAAGTTCGATCGCACTTAGCGATTTAACGGCAGTTGGCCGAGCGGTTTAGGCAGCGAGCTCATAATTCGCCCCAGGCAGGTTCAACTCCTGCACTGCCGATTTTGACAACACTTCGACTTCGATCGCCTGCAACGCGAAGCTGAGCGTGACCCTGTTTCAGATCCTGGGCCACAGAAACCGGGTTTCTGTCGTCACCTATAACTTTTTGTCTGTTGACGCTCAGAAACCCGGTTTCTCAGTATGTCAACCCTTAATTAACTCCACCCCGTCGCGCCCATCAATCTCTTGAACATAAACCTTCACTTGTTCTTCCTTCGCCGTCGGCAACTTTTTACCCGTAAAATCTGGCTGAATCGGTACTTCTCGGTGTCCGCGATCGACTAACACCGCCAACCAAATTTTCTCCGGTCGCCCGTAATCATTTACTGCATTCAAAGCCGCTCGAATCGTTCTACCTTTATATATAACGTCATCTACCAAAACAACCGTTTTGCCCGTCAAATCGAAGGGAATTTCTGTTTTAGCCGGTGTCCGCATCGCAACTCGATCCAAATCATCTCGGTAAAACGTAATATCCAAAGCACCCACCGATACTTTGACTTGTTCGAGGACTTCAATTTGAGCAGCGAGAATTTGAGCTAAAGGTACTCCTCTAGTATGAATACCTAACAGGACTAACTCTCCTGGGTCGCCAGATTTTTCTACAACCTGGGAAGCTATACGGGTGAGAGTGCGCCGCACTTCATCCGGCGATAAAATTTCGATAATTTTAGTCATTGGTGGCTGTTGCTAATTGTTGGCTGGTGGCGGATCGATAGTCATCGGACAAAAATGAAGCCATAAAAAAGCAATGATAATCCCAACCAAATCAGAAAGCAATACCGAGTTAATTGCAATGCTTGGCAAATATGCTGCGGCGTGATAGATTGATTCGGCTCGCCTAACAGCGGTTTGTGTTTAACAACTCCGCGATAGGAATTTGTACCTCCTAGTTGCACTCCCAAGATGGCGGCGTAGGCGCATTCGCTCCAACCGGAATTGGGACTGGCATCTTTCACCGCATCTCTCTGACACATCTTCCAAATGTATAGGGGTTTGCCCGATATAACTGCTAAAGTAACCACTGTTAATCGGCAAGGAAGCCAAGTCAGGACATCTTCTAGTTTGGCGCTAAACCATCCTAAATCAGTGTAAGGTGCTTCTTTGTAGCCAACTGTAGAATCTAATGTACTGGCTGCTTTATAGGCGATCGCCCAGGGGACGATCGCACTCATTGACATAGAGTAATCGGCGATCGGCAAATCCCTAACACTTAATAGACATCGCAAGAATTGCCAGTTTTGAACAGGCAAGATGCCTGTTCCACAATAATCATTGGAGAGGTCTAATAGATATAGATGTGGTATGGCGAACCCAACTAAGGCATAAAATAGCGGGGCAGTCACGCCATCGACTGCATTCTCTGTTACAGTTTCTAACAATGCTCGCAGAATTTCTGGCTCGGATAAGTTTTCGGTATCCCGACCGACGTAAAGACTCAACCGTTCTCGCGCCTTGACTAAATCTCCCACATTTAGAGGTGCCAGCACATCCTCCGCAGCGGCCCTCAAACTCCGACCGGCAAAACAGCTTGCTAGTAAAATGCTCTCTCCTGCAAGGCCCAAAAGAGGATGCACCCAACTAGCAGCTTGCACGATCGACCAACTGACAGTATAACTGCCTAGAATCAGCCCGATCCCTAGTATTATACCAGCACACCTCAG
>DMYK01000233.1:0-5724 GCA_003483675.1 Microcoleaceae cyanobacterium UBA11344 | reverse complement strand
ATTCCAGATATTAAAGACAAGCCGAGTATAGCGGTCGATCGCCCAACCCATCGCCTGTACAGGATGTGGCCAACCCCAAGGATCGCCGATCGAGTAATCTAATACAGCAGCTAAAATCAAAACAGCAAATTCATCCGACATCATTAGACCTCGACCATATTTATTGTGGAACAGGCATCCCTTCGACCCTTCGACTACGCTCAGGACGACGCTTCGCTCAGGGCACCGCCTGCCTGTTCAAGACTGGCTTTTATGGAGATGTCTATTATATAGATACGGTTTTAAGTTCACAGATTGTTTTCGTCCCGCAGCAGGTGCACGTTCTGCTCCCAATTAACACCATCAAAGGGTACGATCCGAAATTGAGCAATTGCATCGGAGTCTAGACAGCGGACATTCACATCAAATTGATCGGGATGCGATCGAGGCAGATCAAACGGGTGAATGCCACAAATCCGGCAGAAAGTATGTTTGGCAATCCCCGTATTAAACGTATAAGTTGTCAAAACATCTTCGCCACTTAGCAATGTAAAATGTTCTGGTGGCACAATTAGGTGCAAAAATCCCTTCTTGTGACAGATAGAACACTTGCAATCAGCGGCTTCGTGTTTGTCAATGGCGACTCGGAAGCGGACAGCGCCGCAGTGACAGCACTTCGACTTCGCGAGCGTGACCACCGCCGGTAGATAACAAGTGTTTGATTCATATTTGCTGGCGATCAGTATGTTGTCGAAGAGTTTGAACTTACCATCTAAATGATAAAGCTGGTTTCTTCCCCAAGGGCTGCTTGCCAACTTCGGACATCATAGTATAAGTCTTCGAGAGAAATACTGTACAGCGCCAGCACAAGTTTTTTGTGCAGTTGGTTCCACAAACTGAATGTTACCCAGTCCTCTGCAAGGGAAGTATCAGGAGAGTGCCGAGGTAAAGGTTCAATAGTTTCGCCTACAGCCTCTAAGATTTGTCCTAGAGAGATTTGAGCGGGCGATCGAGCCAATTGATAGCCTCCTTGTGAACCCCGAACTGATTGGACTAAACCAGCTCGTCGCATTTCAATCAGCAATTTTTCTAGATAGGGAGCCGGTAACTCCTGTCGCTTCGCGATCGATTTCACCGATGTCGGACCAAACCGAGGTTGCAAACTTAGATCCAGTAGAGCTTTGACACTGTAGTGTCCGCGTGCGGTTAACTTCATCGGATTTTAAGATTGGGGGCAAATATTCAGCTAGCTGATAGCTGATAGCATAAGCTACAGAGTTTAGAGATTGCTTGCATCGACAGCTACTCCTCAAGAACACTTCGACTACGCGAGCGTGACCATTAAAATATTTAGATAATAGTGGTTAACAATCGGGTCGATCGGTGTAATATGGTTTTATGACCAGCTATCAAGCTAAAGTTTCTCGGCCAAACCAAAAAGCAACCGAGAAAAAAACCGTACACCAGTTGAATATTTCAGGACTCAGTAAATGATTAAAAAGAAAAGTATCGAAACCCTCGAAGGTGAAGGTCTGATCAAAAAGGTCAAAGACCTAGAGAACCTTACCAAGGAAGAAAAAGCTAGAGCCTGTGGCTACTACACCATTACCAAAAATGGAGTAGAACGGGTCAACATGATGAAATTCCTGAATGCCCTGATTGATGCTGAGGGTATTCAGCTAGACGGCAAGCAAAACGGCAACGGACGAGGCGGACGCTCGGCTAGCTATCGGATTAGCGTTCAATCTAACGGCAACTTACTGATTGGAGCTGCCTACACTAAACAGATGGAACTCCAGCCAGGAGATGAATTTGAAATCTCTCTGGGACGCAAGCACATTCACCTGCGCCAAATCGATCAAGAAGATGTAGCCTAAGCACTTACTACTTGCTTTGACTTCAAGGATTAGAGTTGGCTCTGTGATCGCTCTGGGCGCGCCTAAAACAGTATCACTGATAGAGATGGCGGCTCGATCAAAGCCACTGCCAACCCTTATATTTCCGATAATACCTATAGCGCGTCGCGTGATCACCCCGGTCTTTTAAGCCGGGGATGAAACGCAGTTGCAGCCTTGAGGCTGCCAGCATTCTATGTTGCAATTATCCTGCGGAACAAGTGTATCAACTGCGTGACGAATTATCCTAGAGGGCGTGAAATCCCGACCAGTAAGACACTGCCAGCATAGCCTCGTCGAGACTAGGGCACTGGTAAATAAAGGCAGGATCAGGAGCGTACCTAACTGCCTAGTGTTGAAAAGTGCGAACTTCAGCATGAAACAAAAGTAAAAGTAAACGCAATCACAGTATCGAAAGATAGTTGTTTTGAGCGTCTAGAGGTGTCTTGATAGCACCATTAAGAGTGTCAAAGCTGCTTAAGAATCTCCGTGGCTTTAGCCCGGAGAGTGTCAATCCTCGCTATACCCGTAAAGGCAAGCGGGGAATTTTCTGTATAGCTGTTAAAGGGTTGGGATTGCGGAAGAATGAATCAGCCCGATCTTTTTTTTGTCTGCGGGAGAAGCACTTGCTCAAATGCCATAGATTTATTGCCATTTCAAAGCCCTGGAAACGAAGCAGAGGTGATGAGCAAATATGATCGAGCCGGAACAGGTAAAGTAATAGGTAGCACTTAGTTAGCAGCCTATGTCGCTTTCAGATGGGAGCCACACTTCGCGCACGATCGCCAAAAATCCCCTGTGCTTGGTTCTAATCCCATCCTTTGTCGTGCAAGTCGGCACAGTGGGCCTAGTTGGCTATCTCTCCCTTCGCAAATGTTTTTCAAGCTCTAACCGATCGCCAACGGACGATCGCAAATATTGGCTGACTACAATCGAAGGCTAGAAATCGAAGGAGCTCAGCGCACGATCGAGTTATCGGAAATCAATGCTCGTTTGGAACTNNCAGCGCCAGCAAGCTGAAAAAATCAGCCAGAGCGGGATCTAAAATTAATCACGTCCGGTGGAACCGCTCAGGTTGCTAGATCATAACCAATAACCAATAACAAATAACCAATCACCAATAACCAATTAATCTGGCTGTTTTTTCAAAGGTTTCTGTTGAGCAAAAATTCGACAGTTATTCAGGTCAGTAAGCAACTGTTCTTGTTGATGCTTGTCTGACATATTTACCAGGTTATATTGAACCAGATCTCCATAAATAGTTAGGGCGATCTGGGCAACTTCAAAAAAGTTAATTAGCCACTGACATTCGGCGGCCGATTGCTCTTGATAGTCTGAGATTAACCGGGCAAAACAAAGTTCTAAATATGTTCTAGAACAGGGCGAAATTAAAATTAGCTTTAGGATTAAAATTGCTAGTTGTAAAGGATTTAGTTGAGTAGCAAATATTAAAAATAAGGCGCTCGGTTCCCCGGAATTTTCCACAGTGAAACATTTGATCAGATAATTGCAAGTTCTGAGCAGCAGGCTGTTATTCAGATTTTTTTCAGCATTTTCGGGAGAACAAATTTCTAAAAAATTAATAATTTTGTCTCTAATCAAGTCTGTAGAATAAAACTTGTCACCATAATAAAATAAATACTTAATCAGATTTTTTTTAAACTGTTTGTAGGTAATATCTTGAGTCTGAGTCAGAAAATTATTGGCTAAGTTTCGATAACTCATGGGGCCCCGGTTAACCAAGATTATTTTGATTAAACGCAGGGCTTCATCTCCTAAAAGTGTGGGATTATAATAACCTTTAAAATTGAAGGCCGCCGACTGAGAGCGAGATGTATACATGGCCAGATCGAACTTGTACTTGTCTTTGAGCTGCTGCGACAATATTCTGGCAGTTTGGCGTTGTTTGGGGGTGTTGTTAGGATCTAGATATTGAGCTGCTAGCAAGTAAGGCTGGTAGCGAGAAGTCCAGTGATTTTGAAACGGATTTTCCTGCTTAAATACAAATACCTTCAGCTCTTCGTATTCTGGGCTGTTGACAAAGTTTGTCAGCCAAACTCTCAGTAGTTTGAGAGAATTGTCCCCATCGGGTTCGCCGAGGTTTCTCTGGCTAATAATTTTAATTAAGTCTTGAGGAAGTTGATATTTTCTATGAGCGATCCAGTTATTTAATAAAATGTAGCAGCACCGTTTAAATAAGTTATTAAATTCTCGTTGGCTGTCGCAATCAATTATTGTGTGTATGGCTTGAATGAATTTGGGTTCTACCGGAGCAATCAGTTCGATAAATAAGTTGTTAAATTGCTGCAAAACGAGTTCTGGTTCATAGTTTTGAGTCAGATTCATAAAATATTTGTAAATGATATCTTGAGCTGCGCCAACAGTTGGATCTGAATTGTTTAATTGAGATTTTGGTTGAGGTTCTGTCGCCTCGGGGAATGTATGGTTTGTGAGAGGATGTAGAAATGGTGACTCTTGTGTTGTGGGTTGAGGGGAAAAGTCCTGAGATGTCATAGCGTCCTCGCTCAGTTGGATTAATTTGGATTAATATATTATAGTTTTTCTCCTTGATTTGCAGCTAATAATTTATTGCCGAACTTTTCTTTTTTAAAGCTACAGTTAAACCCCCCGATCGCCCAATTAGTAAGGGCGATCGAGGGGTAAACTGTGATTGGCCCGCGTATCTCAGGGGATTAAGCAGGGTTGGCTTGAGCTCGTCTTTGAAGCAGGCGGGCAATTTCAGCTTTTTCTACAAGTCCGACGAGCACGCCGTTGTTGTGCATGACGGGGAGTTCTTGTACTTTGAGTGTTTCCAGGAGTGTGACGACTTCGAGAAGGGATAATTCTGGTTCGACGGTGGCGGAAAATTCGATCGGCTTTAAGAGTTCTTTGACTAGAACTTGCGGCCAACGGGAGGTGGGAATGGTTTTGATGTCGTCAAGCTCGATCGCACCTACCAATTGTCCTGCATCATCTGTTACCAGATACCGATGCCAGTTTTGAGCGTTACCAATTACGTAATTGTTAGCAAATTCTCTGAGGGACAAGTTTTCTGAGACGATCGGACTTTGGGGAGTTAAAGCATCTGCGGCTGTCAGCCCTGCTAGTTGATTTTGCACTGTGGCATACTGTGCAGATTGACCGGCATTTTGCAACAAGAACCAACCGATTACTAGATTCCAGATATTGCCGAATATGCCTGTAGCAATGGCAATCCAGCCAATAATTTGACCGACGCGGCTAGCAAAAATTACGCCCTTGTAAGGGTTGCCGGTGATTTTCCAGACGATCGCTTTGAGGATGTTACCGCCGTCTAGGGGCAAACCGGGGATCAGGTTAAATAGGGCTAGGACTAAGTTGATCGAAGCTAACAGTCCGAGGATGGCGGCTGCGGGGCCTGTGGCACCAGTACCGATACCTACTACTGTTAACAAACCGGATAAAAATAGGCTGACTAGCGGGCCTGCGATCGCCACCCAAAATGCCTCAGCGGGAGTTGTTGATTCTCTTTCTAAATTAGCCAGTCCGCCAAACAGAAATAGCGATATTGATTTCACGCCAATTCCCTGTTTGATGGCTACCCAACTATGTCCCAATTCGTGGGCTAAAACGGAAGCAAATAACAGCATTGCTGTGAATAATCCTAACATCCAGGGCGCTACGGGGCCGAGTCCGGGAAACAGAAAGGCTAATTGGCCGCCGTACTGCCAGGTTACTAAGCCTAGGACTAAAAACCAAGATGCGTTGATGTAAAAGGGTATTCCAAACAGGTTGCCGACGCGAAATGTACCATTCATAATGGCTACCTCTGATTTTATGGGGGAGAGGTTTTTTCTCTCTGTTTCCTTAT
>DMYK01000232.1:4166-4375 GCA_003483675.1 Microcoleaceae cyanobacterium UBA11344 | reverse complement strand
TGTCTAGCTTGAGAGTTAAGTTCCTTGGCAAATGGGAATTCTTTAGCCAGTACAGCACAAAGTTTTTGCAAGTCATTTTGTCCAACACCTTTACAATCCATCCAAAATCGAAGAGCTTTATTTCGGATGAACTGTGCTGTACGAATTGCATCGTCTATTGCAACAAACTGACTTAATTTCCCGTATGCCTTAAACTCAAAAACTAGCAT
>DMYK01000232.1:0-4105 GCA_003483675.1 Microcoleaceae cyanobacterium UBA11344 | reverse complement strand
GGCGCAGAGAAAAGAGTAAGAGAGTAAAAGAGATTATAGTAATTAGATGTGAGATTGTACATCGTTGATTTACTTACAAACTTGCTTGTTGCAAATAACGCTCCAAGTCTTTAATGCGTTCTTGTGTCACTCTGGATCTGCAATAACCGTAGGTAGAAGCAGCCAAAGTACCACCTTCAAACTGCCCCTTTTCATAATCGCAAGATTCATCTCTAAACTTGAGCCAACTACGCTGTGCAACAGTCAATCTTTGCTTTTGTTTGCTGTTTAGTTTGGGCTGAAGTTGCTGATATACTTGATTGAGCTTTCTGTCTGCTGTCTGAAACTCTTGACTAGAACACATATTCATGTCCAGTGTCGTTTGAGGACTTTTACAGTTAACTTGTTGGGCGAGTTGTAAGGGAGTGTTGCTAGCTTTGCTGGGGAGTAAAAATCCGGCGGTCAACAACAGTGAAATCGCCGCCAATATCGCCCAAATAGTGATATTTTTCAAAATATTTACCCCTTGTTTAATCTTTAATGTTTGCGACGGGTTGAGCCGATCGCCAAATCCACCAAGCCGCCGCCCATAGAGTAAAATTACCAATGAGAGTCATGGCGGCTTGTAGGGTAACGATCCATTCTAGGGCTGGAGAGTTATCAAAATAGTGCCACGTACAGGCACACATAGCGCTGACTAGAGCGGGTAACATCCCGGCGGAAAGGGCCCACCAAGCTCGATTTTGGGTGACTTCGCCGTAAGTCCAAATTAGCCAGATGGCGGCAATCCACTCGACGACGCTAGAGATGTGAATAATCCAGGTGGGAATTGACAAAGCGTGCATTTTTTGTATTCTGAAATAAGATGGAACAAGGAAGATCAAAGATGTATTTAGTTGTTTAAGGCTGTNNACTGTTGACTATTGACGGTTAAAAGAATTTATGGATTGCAACAATTAGATATGGTAATAGTTAGATTCCCCATCGTAAACAAATAAAAGAGTAAAAATGCGAGCAATTTTGTGCGGCTATTACGGTAAAGGCAACGGCGGCGACGAGGCGCTATTGGCCTCGCTATTACAGATGTTACCAGATGATGTGACGCCGATCGTCCTTTCTGGCAATCCTGTCGAGACAAATCGCAGGTACGGAGTGCAAGCGCGCGATCGCATGAATGCCTTTCAAGTCCTCGAAGCACTCCGCACCTCAGATGCGCTGATTTGGGGAGGCGGCAGTTTAATCCAAGACGCTACTAGCATGATCAGCCCATTTTATTATGGCGGTTTGATGGGATTAGCGCAACAGATGGGCTTAAAAACTATTGCTTGGGCTCAGGGAATTGGGCCTTTGAATCGAGAAATTACTCGTAAGTTATCTCAGCGGTGTTTTGCTGGATGTACTGCCGTTAGCGTGCGCGATAAAGGCTCGGCTACTTTACTTGCAGATTGGCAAATTCCCTTTACTTTAGCACCCGATCCCGTGTGGGCTTTGTCAAATTTGCCAGTGTCTGGTTTGTGGGATTTACCAGCGCCGAGAGTTGCGGTTTGTTTGCGTAACCATCCTACACTAACTCCCGCCCGTTTGTCAATCTTAACTCGCGCTTTAATTGACTTTCAAAAAGCCACTCGCACCTTGATTTTACTGCTGCCTTTTCAAGCTTCTCAAGACTTAGAAATCGCGAAATATCTACAGGAAGCGATGCCGACAACCAGCCGGATTCTCAGTTTAGAAGATCCGAGGAAATTGAAAGGAGTATTCCGGGGAGTAGAAATGGCGATCGGGATGCGTTACCATAGTTTAATTATGGCCGCTTCGGAAGAATGCCGCTGTTTTGCCCTCAGCTACGATCCCAAAGTCAGTCAGTTGATGGACGAGTTAGAAATGCCGGGATACTTATTATCAGAATTGCCAGATGATCCTTATTTAATCAGCAAAACCTGGATCGAACACTATGCCAATGGCGACGCATTATCGCCAGACAGGATAAAATTTATAGTAGGGCGATCGCTCTTTCATCAAGAAGTATTGCGAGCCGCCCTCCCGCAGTCTCAGTAAGAGGTAAAATACCATGACAGTCAGTACAGCCGACTTAAAAATTACCTGGGAAAAATTGCCAGACGATTTCATTTTAGACGAGGAACCTGTGGAAAATATCGACCAACCCCTACTCGCCGCCGCCTTGCGGGAAATCTTAGAAATTGCTGGGCTAATTGTAGAAGGAATATTAATTGCCCCAAATATGGGGATTTGTGCGACCTTAGACAACAAGCTCGTTATCAAAGCTCCAGATTGGTTTTATGCCCGCAACGTACAGCCGCTTTCTAGTCACGAAATCCGCCGCAGTTATACTCCCAACTTAGAAGGGGAAATTCCGGCGATCGTCATGGAGTTTTTGTCAGCTACTCCCTGGGATGAATATTCGATAAAACCAACTTATCCGCCGGGAAAATGGTTTTTTTACGAGCAAGTATTGCGAGTACCAATCTATGCAATTTTTGAACCAGCCGCCGGATTGCTAGAAATGTACCAGTTGAATGCTTCAGGAAGATATCAAGTACAGCAACCAGATTCAAACGGCCGTTATTGGATTGCAGGAGTTGGGTTATTTCTGGGTGTTTGGCTGGGAACAAAAGCTGAAAGAACCGGATATTGGCTGCGGTGGTGGGATGAAAGCGGAGAAATGTTATTGTGGGGAGCAGAAATGGTAGAAAGAGAAAGGCAACGAGCCGATCGACTAGCTGCACAATTAAGAGCAGCAGGCATGGAACCAGAAGCTTGATATAATAATTAGAAATGAGAAATCGTAACCCTGCTATTTTTCATTTCTAATTGGGCGATCGCTAATTCGCGAACAAGAATTAAACAACATCGCAAAAATCAATAATCATCTGCGTTAATCTACGTTAATCTGCCTTCATCAGCGGTGACAAATTACATTAAGGAGACATCAAAATTGGCAAGAGTTAGAGTTAGGGAACACGTCAATCCACTATCCATGAGATATCAAGTATCCGTCAGCCCCCCGGATTGGACAAAAATCTATACTGACTTAAATTTGCCGCTGCATTTAGATATCGGCTGCGGGAGAGGACGGTTTTTGTGGCACATGGCGCAAATCCAAACAGACTGGAATTTTCTCGGATTAGAAATTCGGGAACCTCTGGTAGAAGAGGCGAATGTTTGGCGGGATGAAAAAGGCTTGACAAATTTGCACTATTTGTTTTGTAATGCTAATAGTTCCCTGAAGCCAATTTTAGAAACTTTGCCCGCAGGTATTTTGCAGCGAGTTAGTATTCAATTTCCCGATCCTTGGTTCAAAAACAAACACCATAAACGGCGGGTGGTGCAACCGGAATTAGTGAATGATTTGGCAACTTATGTGGCAATTGGCGGCGAAGTTTTTATTCAATCTGATATTGAAGAAGTAGAAGTAGAAATGTGCGATCGCTTTTCATCTCACCCCACTTTTCAACGCCAAAACGGCGACAACTGGCTAGCAGAAAATCCTCTGTCTGTTGCAACTGAAAGAGAAATCGCTACTCTCAAACGCGGCGAACCAGTTTATCGAGCATTGTATCAAAAATAATCCTCGCTGATCTCACAGCTATGTAATCTACTCGCTCTATTTGTAAGGTGCATAAGCACCCTACAAATAGAGTCTGCGTAAGTCTTATCTAACTTAAACCCAAGAGGGAAGCCACATCCTAATTTTCCATTCAATTTGCGACAAAGGCAGCCCCAAATAGATAGGCATCCAAAAAATAAAAGCACCCACAACCAGAAAAATAATCGTCACTCCCATCCCTCGGAGGCGAGTTAGAGGGCTGTGCAGCCACCTGTCAACCCACCAAGCAAGTGCTAGGGATGCAAATACAGAACAGCCCATATAATGATACAGAAATATGCAGCGAGTCACCTTTACCCAAGGCAGCAAATTAGCAGCCCAGTTAACTATTAAATAGAGTGTCAGCCACATTTCAACAGTCGGGGGAAACAAAAGCTGCTGCTGTTCTATTAGTGCCACAGAAGCCTCACTGCGCGTTCTCACCCACACCCAAATCCGGTGAACTAAAATTGCCACTACTAACATTAAAGCTAAGGTTGACAGCCACCAGAGAGCCGGATT
>DMYK01000352.1:2956-3088 GCA_003483675.1 Microcoleaceae cyanobacterium UBA11344 | reverse complement strand
TCAAACTGTTCTTTGGCAATCGTCAGTTCAGTTTCTGCCCGCACTATTTCTGCTTGCGATATCTCAACCTGACGCTGATAGTTTTCTTGAGCTACTTTCACAACTGAACGATTATTTACCAAGTCTTGCTCT
>DMYK01000352.1:0-2890 GCA_003483675.1 Microcoleaceae cyanobacterium UBA11344 | reverse complement strand
TAATTTTCTTGAGCTAACTTAAAGTTAGCCTGCGCCTGCTGCAAATCGCCTTCAGCTTCGGCTCGTTTTGCGATCGATTCCACGCGCAATTGCCCTAATTCTGAACTAGATAAAACAAGCAGCGCTTCACCTTTGGAAACTTTGTCCCCAGGCTTGACTAACAATTCTACCACAGTGCCACTAACTGGAGCCCGAACCTCTACTTTTTGGTTGGGCAAAGTTTCAATTTGTCCTGTAGTTTTAATCCCAACAGATAGCCGCTGAGCTTTAACAGGTTCAACTTTAATTCCAATTCGCTTTGAGGTTTCAGCATCAACAGAAATAGCATCAGGAATCTGAGCAGCATCACCTCCGCTTTGGTGAAATTCATTGCCATGTCCCGCGTGGGCAAAAACGGCGGCGGTATCAATGAATAACAAAAGACTCAGGAGTATTCCCGAAAAGTGAAATATCGCTGCTGGGGAGTGGAAACGGCGACAAGATTGCATGATTTAGTAGGGGCGAATCTGAACTAAAAGATCAGTTTTCCAGAGCACAATGAAATCAGGATTAAATATGGTAAATAAGTCGGTACAAATAAATACAACATTGGGTAGGGGCGGGTTTACGAGATTATCTGTTTGAGGCAATTATTGTTGGTAAAACCCGCCCCTAGGATTCCAGACTCGATCTTATTGTTTTTTTTTGCTGACCTACTTATTACTGTTTGTACCAAGTTTTACGCCACTCTTTCATTTGCTGAATTTCTTGCTTTTGCGAAGCCAGAATCTCTTGGGACAATTTCTTCATTTCCGGCCGTTTAGACTTCTTCAAAGCATCTTCAGCCATCACTAAAGCTCCCTCATGGTGGGGAATCATCGCATTCAGAAACCGCAAATCAAACTGATCGTCAGCAGCACCTAAATCCATGCTCATCATCATACTTTGCATCTGTTCGGGAGTCATTGCCATCATGTGACCCATTTGAGCGTGATAAGCCATCGGTGTATTGTCGGCTTTCGGATACCAAGTTTTTCGCCACTCTTTCATTTGATTGATTTCGCGTTTCTGAGCGGCAATTATGTTATTAGCAAGTTTTTTCATTTCCGGGCGTTTGGATTGTTTAATCACCTCTTGAGCCATGTTTACAGCACCTTGATGATGAACTGTCATCCCATCAATAAATCGCAAATCGTAGTCGGCATCCGCAGGGCCTAAGTCCATTGACATACTGTGATTCATGCCACCCATGCCGCCGCCTTGTGCCACGTCTTGCTTGTTATTCGCTGCGATTGTTGCTGTAATATTTGGGGCTTGAGTTTGACTTAAAGGAGCTTTTGAACAAGCTGCTAGCACTCCGCTGGTTAGGGCTGCTGTGCAGGTGAATGTCAGCGCTGCAAAGCCTGTTTTTAATGAGATTGGTTTCATAGATTTTAGAGCATTAAAATTGGTATTTATATTCAGCTTGTCATGGAGATATGAAATTAGGATGAAATTTACGATCATCTAAAATCTAAAATCTAAAATCGACTTGACTCTCCTGCTAACAGGAGACTGTATAATTAAATTAATTCACTGATGCAGCAGAGTAGTTTCTGCTGAGGTNNCAAAATGGCTTGTTCGGCTTGTGCGAATACGATCGCACAAGCAGTCAAAACCCTCGATCCAGCCGCTGTTGTTGAGGCAGATCTCAAGACAAAATTGGTCAAAATTCAAACCGCTAAGTCGGAGAGTGAAGTCAAATTTGCGATCGAAACGGCTGGCTATCCAGTCATCTGAAAGCAGAGTGCTACAGACAGCAAAAAAACCGCGATTTTGCCTAATTTAGGAGTCCATATATGGATCATCTCACACTAAAATTAGGGGGCATGAGTTGTGCCTCCTGTGCCTCTTCTATTGAACAAGCGATTAAATCTGTTGCCGGTGTAATTGAGTGCAATGTCAACTTTGGCATGGAACAAGCAAGCATCCAATACGACTCAAAAAAAACCAGCTTAGAAACAATTCAAGAGGCTGTTGATGCAGCGGGATACAAAGCTTTGCCGCTTCAAGAAATGGCGGCGGAAGAGGATGACACCGAGCAAGCAAATCGCAAATCTGAATCTCAAATTTTGCAGCGCAAACTATATGTAGCAGGCACTATTAGCATCATATTATTGGCGGGTTCCCTTCCAAGTATGACTGGCTTGCACTTGCCATTTATTCCAGCATGGCTGCACAATTTCTGGCTGCAATTATTGCTGACAGCACCAGTACAATTTTGGTGCGGAAAATCCTTTTATATAGGAGCTTTTAAATCTCTAAAACGCCGCCTAGCAACAATGGATACCCTGATTGCTTTGGGTACAAGTGCTGCTTACTTTTATTCTGTATTTGTGACACTTTTTCCCAGTTTATTCATAGTCAAGGGTTTGATGCCGAGCGTTTATTATGAAGTTGCAGCGAGTGTTATTGCCCTAATTTTGTTAGGTAAAACATTAGAAAATCGGGCGAAGGGAGAGACTTCTGAGGCAATTCGGAAACTCATGGGTTTGCAAGCGAAAACGGCTCGGATCGTTCGCAATGGGCAAGAGTTGGAAGTGTCGATCGCCCAAGTGGAAATTGGCGATGTCGTGCAGGTGCGGCCCGGCGAACAAATCCCCGTTGACGGAGAGGTTATTGAAGGCTATTCGACCATAGATGAAGCAATGGTAACGGGGGAAAGTTTGCCTGTCAAAAAACAGATTGGCGATGAAGTTATCGGAGCAACTATTAACAAAACTGGCAGCTTTAAGTTTCGCGCTACCAGGATTGGCAAGGATACATTTTTAGCTCAAATTGTCAAGATGGTGCAGGATGCCCAGGGGTCTAAAGCACCGATTCAAAAGTTAGCAGACGAGGTAACTGGTTGGTTTGTACCCGCAGTAATTGC
>DMYK01000397.1:1798-3842 GCA_003483675.1 Microcoleaceae cyanobacterium UBA11344 | reverse complement strand
ATACACAAAGAGTGATTGTTTAGATATTTTACCTGTTTAATCAGGCACGAACACGTAGACGCGATCGCGATCTTCCGAGTAATTTACCACTTTTTTGCAGTCGCGATTCAACTCTCAAAATTCTCCACGCCCCATGCGGGAGCCTTCTGAGCCGCCCTGAGCAAAAAAGCAGCCAAATTTTCGATTTGGGCCTGCGACATCCAGCTTTCCGGCACCTGGCGGCACCAAAAACTTGCCTCGCTACCGTCATAAGTCATCGGTTGTCTCAGATACGCCACCAAAGCATTGATGTTGCTGCGGGGAGGGGTTGCCCCATTGAGGTCAGCCAAAGACAGAGATCTAGTCGGATCGGGCAAATTAGCTCCTCCGACGTGACAATTGAGGCAATTTTGCTGGAACAAGCGCTTCCCTGCGGACAAATCCTCAGCCGAAAACAAGCGAGTATGTCCCTGGGCATCCAATTCTAGTGCCACAGGTTCGCTGGCTTGCAAATAGCGATTCACTTGACACTCCCCAACCGTCGCGGACGGGGATTCTTGGTTCATCGACAAACCTTAAAATTACCTATCCTTACGGCATTACTTAAACCTGATACCCGTTCGATTGAACCTGTGTACCGAGCATAATTTAGGCAATCCCAGAGGGCTATATCTCCTCAAGCTTTTAGAGAATTACTTCTCACGATTCCGTGTGCCCCACGGTACGTTTAATATTTAAAAGTTTTACTTTTCTGGTTTTGGGCTAGCGTTAGCTTCCCTGACTATGTTTATTCGTGGTATTCGTCACCCACTAGCCATTATTATTTTCCGACCCGTCGTTTGAGCTTGGTGTCTCATGTGTATCGGCGGTTATTCTACCTGTGACATACTCATGATGTACCTCCAAACGAACCCCATGTCAAGAGCAAAATCTATCAAAATCAGACTTTCTGAGTATGAATACCAGCAACTACAGCAGGAAGCCGAAAGACAAGGCACAGGTATGTCTGATTTACTGAGAAAATGTATCTCTAAGTTTCCTGCCGTAAAAAAGCCGTCCTAAAAGGATGGGGCTTTAAACCCAAATTTCCGGTAAATTTTAGATTTCAGATTTTCGATCGAAAAACGACCAGCTAGCAATGCTTAGCAAACTCCAGCCCTCTCCCAATCCAAAATCCAAAATCTAAAATTTCCTAAAATCAATTAACGAGCGCCTTTACCGCCACCCCACTGCTTGCCGATAATTTTCGGTTGCAACAGAATGTGACCCGCAATCGAGTACAAATCATCATCCGAGAGATTTCTCATCTCAGCAAAAATATCCGCGCTCTTCATGCTCGGATGCAACTCAGAAATCTCCTCAAACCCGTCATAAGTCGTGGGATTTTTCATATAGTCCACCAACGACTCCACATTATTGCGGGGCGGGTTTGCCAAAGCTAGAGTTTCGGGACTCAAATTCACATTCGGGTCAGTTTTCGTCATTCCTGAGTTGTGACATTGAGCGCAAGTCGAACCAAACAAGCGTTTGCCTTGCTGAACCTGTTTGAGACTCAGTACCACGGTAGCCCCCTTGTCATTTAAAGTCACGGTGCGAAGTTCAGGACTCAGTTCAACAGCCATCGCACTGCTGACAAATAATTGAAATGTCAAGAATACAGCGGTCAGAGCAATGAGATATCTTTTAAGCATGGTTCTCCTTAACAAAAATCAGGCGAATTTATTGAATGCTCTTTTGCAGAGCCGGCAAACAGATTGCTATTCAAGATTCCACCGCCGGGAAAAACTGCTGACAGTTTATGCGGTTATACCTTTAAAGGTCAGGGAATTTTGCAATCTATCTAATCTGCTAGAAGTTTTGAGTCGCGTCTCTTTTCCAGAGCAGACATAATTGCCTTAACATCTTCCAAAGCCAAACGGGTTTGAGGATGTTTGTAGGCAATTTCTAACTCGTCGCACAAACGGAGTACGTCTTCTACAGGGACGTTGAAGTCCTCAGCTATTTCTGCGATGGACAGGTCTGCAAAACCCATAATTTTTAGGTCGCTGACGGGTCAAAATTGAGT
>DMYK01000397.1:0-1792 GCA_003483675.1 Microcoleaceae cyanobacterium UBA11344 | reverse complement strand
ACAAGGCGCTGTTAGTTTGTTCTGAGATTTTGTTGATCAGAGCCAACTCATCGCACTTCTGCCACTAGGCATTTTTGCCCAGTTCAAGTTCATAGCCAGTCAACTTCCAATCAATATCATCCCACTGCGGTGTCGTTATTACCAAGTGAATTACCTACAGCAACCACTAGGTATGATTGAGGCTGCCAATTTGTACTCCTTAGCTCAGAGACTGGGAGCGAGACCATCTGCGATCGTTCACGGCGAAAGCTTGAAAGCGTGAGTCTGTGCCGGCACTGCGTGGCTGTCGCTACTATCGAGAGCATCGAATTCCGATCNNAGGCTAATTAACTGAGCCAGAGTTTTCTTGAGCTGAGTCCGGGGGACGATCGCATCTACAAAACCGTGAGCAAACGAATATTCGGAAGTTTGATAATTTTCCGGCAGTTTTTCCCGCAGAGTTTGTTCGATGACCCGGCCGCCCGTAAACGCCACAGTCGCTTTCGGCTCGGCAATTATAATGTCTCCCAGCATGGCAAAACTAGCGGTGACGCCGCCGGTAGTCGGGTGAGTCAAAATCGGGATGTAAAGCAATCTCGCTTCCCTGTGGCGCTCCAGAGCCCCGGAAACCTTCGCCATTTGCATCAGGCTGAGCATTCCTTCTTGCATTCTCGCACCGCCAGAGGAGCAGACAATGATCGCTGGTAAGCGTTCTCGCGTCGCGTGTTCGATCAGGCGAGTCAGCTTTTCTCCGACTACTGAGCCCATGCTGCCGCCGATGAACTGAAATTCCATGACTCCCAGGGCGACGGGTAGGCCATCGAGTTTGCCGATGCCTGTTTCTACTGCGTCTAAGTGACCTGTTTTTTCTTGAGTTTCTCGGAGCCGATCGCTATATTTTTTGCGATCGCGAAATTTCAAGGGATCGGTGGCGTGGAGCCCTTCGTTAATCGGCATCCAGCTATGGGCATCGATCAACTGCTCGATGCGATCGTCACTGAAAACTCTCATGTGATGCCCACACTCCAAGCAAACCATTTGATTTGCTCGCAGGTCTTTGGTATAACTCAGTGCACCGCAAGATTCGCATTTATTCCAAAGTCCGTCAGCAATTTCTCGTTCCGGCCGTTCTTGGGAGTTCGGTACTAATTTTCGTCGATTTGCAAACCAATCAAATAGAGACATTAAAACTTAGTAATTGTTAGTTGGTAATTGGTAATTGGTAATTGTTGACTGTTAACTGTTAACTGTTAGCTGTTAACTGTTTGATTCGGGTTCCTCTTCAATTGGACTGATCAGGAGCGATGCAGTCTGCTGGTGTTCTGGAAGAACTTGCAGGGCTGTAGAACTACCTGCTCCCAAACAAGATGCGATGCCTAAGTCAACAATCCGAGTTGGGATTTGATGAGCAGCAAGGATCTGCTGCATCAATTCGGCTTNNAGCGAAACCTAGTGGTTGTTAGTGTAATCCAAGACACGGAACAATTTTACCAATTATTGAGACGATATTATGCTCGATCGCGCGGGGAAAAATTAGGGTCAGAAATTCTAATTGGGGAAAAACAACTGCCAGTAAGTAGATAAGATCGCTTCGCCCCACAAAGCAGTAATTGCTGCACCCAGAGCCAGAAATGGGCCGAAGGGCATCGGTTGACGCCGATCGAGCAACCCGATCGCGATCGCCCCGCCGCCAGCAAAAGCCCCGGCTGCACAGGCGATAAATCCCGCTAACAGCAAGTATTTCCACCCCAGCCAAGCTCCCATCAAAGCGGCCAATTTGCTATCCCCAACGCCCATAGCATTTTGCCCTAGG
>DMYK01000142.1:1227-4978 GCA_003483675.1 Microcoleaceae cyanobacterium UBA11344 | reverse complement strand
CAAAAAATTGCTTGAGTTCGGTTTGGAGGGTTGAGAGTGTGGGTGTGTTGGTGAGACTTAACCAAATAATATAATCAAATTCGGTTTGAGTTTGTTCGATGAGTTTGAGGGCGATCGCACTTTTGCCAATTCCACTTAAGCCATAGACGGTAATCAAGCGGGTGTGGGCTTGTAATATCCATTGTTTGAGGGTGGAGAGTTCGGATGTGCGATCGTAAAAGTAAGGGAGTTCGGGTGCGTCTGTTAAATCGATGATTGGGGATTGACTTTTGTTTTGGGGAGAATCAGGGGGATTGGGCGATCGCTGTTTAGCCTCTTCTGCATCTTGCCGTTTTTCTCCACAGATATTGATATGACTATTAATGTTACTACTAACAATCTGTGAACCATTATTGTTGTAAATATTAGATAATGCTTTTGTTTCTAAAATAGAGCGAACATTAGATTGTTTAATATCTTCTTCCAAAATCTCAGAGAGAAGTTTCCATAATTTTCTAGCAACTTGTTTAATATGATCTTCACTACGATTGCACTTTTTCGCTATTTTAGGATATTTCTCACCTTGCCAAACTTCCTCTAATATACATCTTTGTAATGAATCAAGATGTTTTTCCGTTTTGACAAATACTTGCTCGTCAGTCCACTGTAAAACCTCTTGGATATTCATAGCTAAAAGTGGGTTTAGTTTTGACAATCACACTATATCACACTTTGTAACACTTTGCCAGCTAAATAACACTTTTTATTGTTAGTAAAAATCATGAAAAAACAATTAACTGTACACTAAATAACACTTTTATTACTATGAAAAAATAAATTTTCATGTTAAAATAAAATAATGAGAAATACAAGAAATCTAGTAGAGATTTATAAGTTATCAAATGCTCTGGAGGAAATATGACACGGTTTAACTGGTTTGCCAAAGACACCTCTCAAGAAGATCAGAAACTCACTTCGGAGGATGTGCAGCGGATAGTTCGCGACTTCAATCAATGCTTGTCACGTATTCAAGGGATACCTGAAGTCTTAGAGGAGATAACCTTTGAGGAGGCTATAAGTTATTTCCAGAGCGATCGCCCAGGGACTCCTAATGTAAAAAAAGGAGCAATTATTCGCCAAGAGCATCCCGAAGGGCAATTTTTAGGACAGGTGTTTTTAGACGAAAATAATCACCTTATTTGTCGTTCAAATGGAATACCTTATGGTCGTCAGTTGGTGGCCAAAAAACTAGACAAAAAATTAATTGATGTTTTGGGCGATCGAGAATTAATTGCCATTGAGTTGAAGGCTAAAGAATCTGGTGAATATCAGCTTACTGAAGAAACCACTCAAAAATCGAGAATTGTAAAAATCTCTAAGATAGTTAGTATCATTATTTGGTCGATTATAATTCTAATTGTATTAATCCCGTTACTGGGACGATTAGTTATGAGTCAGGCTTTGGCAGCAGAATTAACCTCTCCTCCCTCCATAGAAATTACTCAATCTCTAGTCGCATTTGGTGGAAGAGAACAAGCTTTCAAAAAAGCTCTGAACACGGCAAATCAAAGTGCTGAACAATATGCTAACAATGAATTAAATCGGTGGGAGGAACAATTAATTAATCGAATTGATACGGACTTTTTAAATTGGTATTTTAATTATTTTAATCAGAAACAGCAAGAATTTGGTGTTCTTTTTGAATATATTGGCGAGAATTTGATGAATGGGTTTAATCAGAGTATAGTCAATGAAAAGATTGCCAAAAGCATAAATAACAATATTCAAAGAGAATTTGCTAGGAGAGTATTGCAAGCAAATTCAGCAGAGATGAAATTTCATACCATAGTAATTGATACGGCTAATTTTTATATTGAACAATTATCTAAGGAATTTGACGATGTGCCGAAAATGTACAAAATCCCCCAAGCGGACTGGCATAAATATTTAGAAGGTATAAATTTTAGGTTAGAAAATGAACGAGGAGATGAAGTATCTTTAGTAAGATTTGTAGGTGCTGCTGGAACTGCTAAAATTACTGCTACAATTGCTGCTAAAGCAGGTAGTAAAGCTGTAGCTGCTATTTCTTCGCAACTAGGAAGTATGATTGAGCCTACCCTTGCCATAGCTTTAATCGCTTGGGATTATTGGGATTATACTAAAGGAGTTCAAGAAGACAAGCCCCGTTTGCGTGAAGATTTAGTCAACTCTTTACATGACATTAAAAAATCTATTTTGAGCGAGCCAGAACATAGTGTAATGTCTGTTGTCAATGAATTAGAACAAAAAATTAAAAATAGTGTTTTACAGGCGAACTTTCCTGCTTAAAAGTTTAGAAATGGTATGCTTTCTATCTAGATAGCAATTGTAGGCTGCATCAGGGAAAATAAATCTCTAATTTGAGAACAGGACTTGCCCTGACGCACTGTTACACTTTTAGCTAGCGAGGCCCAGCTTCAATTGCAGAATTGGCTATGTTAACGAGCATTTTCTCTTGCCCATTTTTCATCGTTACTCGATACAAAACGCCTTGATACTGCCACTCAACTAAGGCCGTGCAGTAAGCACCGCAGCCATTGTAAAAAACTCCTTGTGTTCGGCCTGCTAATTGAATGGTTTTGAATTCACTCCTAAATCCTCTGATCGGTGGTTGGGCTGGTTCTCCACCTCTTTTTGCTGAAATATCCGCGATATAGCATGGCGTAGCGCTGCAATTAGGTATGGAGCTCATTACAACGCTATAGCCCTGTGTTTCGACTCGGCTTTCCAAGTATATATCTCCTGATAACGGAAGCTGACTGGGTAAAAAAATTGGTACTCTCGTCTTACCTTGAATTTCTGAGAGAATTTCACGTACAGGAAAAGGACTACTCGATCGCGAATTACCACCTTCAGAATTAGCAGACTGAGGGCGAAACCCTTGCACAAAATTCGTCCACCGCTGAATTTTATTACCAGTAATATCTAAAATTGGAATAGAACGAGTCCTTGATATTGGCCGCCCAGCCTCCTCCTGAGAATATTCGATCGCAGTACGCTCTGGTTTCCCTAAACCATAAGTGTTAGCAATATCACTAGCCAACTGACAATTTATTCTGAATTGCCCCATGTCAATTTTACCATTTCCAGCGAAGTAATACCAAGTCCTACCGCCAGCGTTTGGTATCTCCTGACAGTCAGCATATGTCACCTCAAACATCTTGGCAATATGCACGTCATAGAGGCGCAATTGACCCCCATAAGCAGATTTTGTGGTATTCGTTTCTGACACCGTAAGGGTATAGGTTCCTTCCGCGTGTTGCAGTCTCATGGGAACTTGTGTTTGAGCGATCGCCCCTGGTATCCCCTGTATTGGTGTGACTGCTTCCAAACTCAAAGTAACAGCACTCAAAGTTACAAGAAATAGCCTTTTTTTCATGGTCATCTGCCCCTCAAAACCCAAAGTGCATTCTCCATTAGCTTGTAAAAATTGATCTCAAAATTAATATTAATACTGTTTTAAGAGTACCGCAACCGTAATTTAACGGTGCTGCCTCTAACAAATCTATGGCTTACGCAAAAAACCCGGTTTCTCGGAAAAATCGTGGATAGATTCGATAAATATTGACGCAGAAACCGGGTTTTTGACCCCATGCGTAAGTCCTGACTCTCCCCTCATTCCTCTGCGTCAAAAGCAATTATAGGGTGCGTCAGTGAAAATAAATCTCGAATTTGAGAACAGGACTTGGCCTGACGCACCTTACTCACTACTAACTGAGTCTAAGCTCTAAAT
>DMYK01000142.1:0-1099 GCA_003483675.1 Microcoleaceae cyanobacterium UBA11344 | reverse complement strand
AGAAGTGTCAAACTATTAGCAAAACTCCCTAAAAATGCCTTATTTGACAGTAGCCAACGAAATCAAAGCACTCATTGCTAAATTTGCCCAAGCTAGAATCCTGTGGATTGATACAGAAATAGCTGACTATAAATTCAACCCCAGATTGTCTCTAATTCAGGCATTAGCTGACCCCAGAGACTTGACTGGCGATGCCACTTTTCTGCTCGATGTCTTGGATAAACCTGAATTGGCGACAGCTTTTATAAACCTAATTATGGTCAATCCAAACATTGAAAAAGTGATGCACAATGCCAGCTATGATATCAGATTTTTGGGCAATGATGATGCCAAAAACATCACTTGCACCTTGCAAATGGCGAGAAAAATTCCGGCTTATATTCTACCATTACGCAACCGACAACTGAAAACTTTAATAGAAACACTTTGTAACATTGCTTATGTAGATAAAACAGAACAAGGTGGCGATTGGGGAAAGCGTCCCCTGACTGAAAAGCAGCTAGAATATGCCAAGATGGACGCGGTTTATTTAGCTAGAGTGCATCGCCACCTGCTAGAAATCATTGACAAATGTTACCCCGATCCCGCCACAGAAAACTTGACAGCATTGGGGAAACAATATCAGAAAATAGAAGCTCAGTGGAAACCGCTAGATTCAGAAATTGCTGAGGTGAAAGAACGCTTTAAAGCCGCGATGCTGGCGAAAAAGCTCAAAGACAGTTCTTATTTTGAGCTATCCAGTTCGATCACGATGAAAGTAGATTTTCTCACCCTCGCAAATCTGACGCAAACTGAGGGAATTGAGTTAAATTTTCCGGTAACGCTGACTAAAGAAATTCAAAAACAGTTAGGACAACTTATCAGTCATCCATCTTTGCAAGTGGAGGATATTGCGAGTTGGCGGTTGACTTCCAACATACAGCAGTGGCGAAAATCAACTAAAAAAATTGTGCCGGAACCGGCGAGTGAGGATTTAATAGCATTGGGGGAAAGGTACAAAGAAATTTTGCCTGAGTGGAAGTTGTTGGATTCAGAAATTGAGCATCTGAAAGAGCGAGTTAAAAAAGCAATGTTGGTGCAAAATCAGGGGAATACTCCC
>DMYK01000056.1:2616-7176 GCA_003483675.1 Microcoleaceae cyanobacterium UBA11344 | reverse complement strand
ATTTCTTGCTTGAAACTTTGACAACCGACTACATCCCATTCCATTTCTACTTCATCTTGGCGGGGGCGGATGTTGACGTTGATTGTCGGTTCTACGGCATCGAAATCGGGTGTTTCGGTGAGGTGAGGCTGTTCGTGCTGTCCTTCTACGGCGTGGTAGGTGAAGCAGCGATCTACATAGTGGCAGTTAACACAAATACACATTCTTGATATCCTCTGTGAATTTCAAAAAGATTGGTGAAATTTGAGCTTTCTGTTAATCTAGCGTAGCAAGAGTTTTATTGTTGTAAGTTTATTTATTTTTGTTGCGATGTCGATTAATTTACCACCTCCATTATCTCCTGATTCTTGGCCGTTTGATTTGGAACTGCTGACGCCACCTGTTTATTTGGTGGGCGGTGCGGTGCGGGATGCGCTGCTCTTGAGGCGATCGCCTTATTTTGATTTGGATTTTGTTATGCTAACACGGGCGGTGAAGACTGCTCGAAAAATTGCCGATCGCACCAAAGCTGGGTTTGTCTTATTGGATGCGGAACGCCAGATTGCGCGGGTAGTGTTTGCGGGCGGTACGGTGGATTTGGCGCAAGCTGAAGGGGGGAGTCTGGAGGGGGATTTGTGGCGCCGGGATTTTCGGATTAATGCGATCGCCTGGAATCCTTTTACCGGAGAAATCATCGATCCGGTGGATGGTCAAACTGACTTGCGGCTGGGTTTGGTGCGGATGATTTCGCGGTCAAATTTGGAAGATGATCCGCTGAGGTTATTAAGAGCATACCGTCAAGCGGCGCAGTTGGGTTTTGCGATCGAACCGGAAACTCAATGTGCGATTCGCGAATTAGCGCCGTTGTTGAGTCAGGTAGCGGTAGAACGGGTGCGGACAGAATTGGGTTATTTGTTAAGCAATCCTAACGGCGTACCTTGGATTTGTCGCGCTTGGGAAGATGGTTTGTTTTCGATTTGGTTTGAAAGTGCGATCGACCGTTTTGATACTTTCACAAAAATTGACGCATCTGCTGCGAATTTAGCCGCAATTTATCCAGATTTTGGTAAAGAATTTTATCGCCAGATTCGAGATACAATTAAAACGCCGTTGTTGGCTGTCGCCAAGTTAGCTATTTTGGCAGATTCTGACCCGACAATTGCTGAAACCCAGTTGCTACGGTTAAAGTATAGCAATGCAGAGATTAAAAGTGCGATCGAGCTTTTGAAATACTTGCCAAAATTGCAACAAAAGGCAATTTCCGAGATGTCTTTGCGAGAACAGTATTTTTTGTTTCGAGACGTGGGAATAGTCTTTCCAGTTTTAGCAGTTTTGGCTGTAGCCGTGGGAGTTTCCCTGGATGAAATTTCACTGTTAATTAATCGCTATCTCGATGCGGGCGATATAGTTGCTCATCCGACGCAATTAGTTAGCGGCAATGATTTAATGGAATATTTAAGTTTACCAAGAAGTCCGCGCATTGGTCAACTATTAATGGAAATTCAATTAGCGCGTGTCGAGGGGATAATTTCTACTCGCGAAGACGCGCTGAAATTGGCGAAAGAGTTAGTGAATTAGTCATGGACGCAGAAACCGGGTTTTTTACGGAAATACTGCATTTGAGACTTTAACACTGATAAAAAACCCGGTTTCTTTGATATTCATGCGTAAATCCTGTGAATGTTAGCTGATATTAAATGATCCTGCTTACAATCTTCACAACGTACTAAGCCTGTTCATTTATACTTGCTATTAATTCTTCCGGCAAGTCAAACTTCCCATCTGCACCAGATTCAAACTCAATAACTTTCAACACAGCATCAACATTCAACGGCCCGTAAATGTGCGGATAAAGATCTCCGGCGGCATCTTCATATTTGATTTCAGATTGCACTTTCCCAGAATCAATCCAAAGCAAAAGCAATCCTTTTTTGCCAACAAAGAACTTATTGGCAGATTTAACAACTTGCGGCAGTGTTGAACAGTGAATAAATCCTTCAGAATCTAGGGTATCACCGCGATAAAATTGAAGCTGTTTTGCTTCTTCCCACTGTTGGCTTTGAGTGATGTGAAATATAATGCTCATAATTGGATAAGTTTAACGTAAAACGGTCTTCTTTTAGATACCCGACTTCTTGAATAAGTCCGGGTTCAGCTTTCCCAGCCAAAGCTTGGAAGATTAAAGGACTAAAGTCCTAACTACAAACTTAGCACGGAATCAGTACATCCGATCGCCCTAATACTCTCATATCTTCCTCATCGAGTTCCACAGGTGTACCGCTGCGAATCAATTCCACAAAATCCTCATTAGGAACCATGATACACAAAGCATACAAACGTTCACTGCCCGTATTTTCAATTACGTGAGTGCTGGTTGGAGGCACTAACAAACTATCTCCAGCCCTAATACTAACAGTTTTGCCGTCACAGGTTGCTCGCCCTTCTCCCTTGAATACAAAAAACATTTCTACTGCGAATAAATGTCGGTTCGGAGGAGTTTTGCCGCCGACATCAAAAATCTCGATACAAACCGTTAATGAACTATTAGCCGTTACCGGATCGAAGACAATCGCTAATCTATTAGTATCCTGCGGACTAATGCGAAATGCTTGGTAGTCTTGAGGAGACTTAACCACTGGAATCATGCACTGATTTGTCATTGTTTTTTATTGTTAGTTGTCTGTTATGTTGCTGATGTCATTAGTAGGTAAAGCTAATTTTTGGTGAGCTCCCCGACTTCTCAAAGAAGTCGGGGAGCTGGGTATTCTAATAGACCTCTCCAATAATTATTGTGGAACAGGCATCTTGCCTGTTCAAGACAGGCTTTTCTGGAGATGTCTAATGACTGATGACTGATGACTACTATTTAATTGCTTCTAACATAGCCTGAGAATCCGACAAAAAACCAAAACATTGTTTGACGTTATACAGAGTAGCTTGCCAGCAATAATCTGGCGATGTCGTAGCAGTACAATCTTTGACCAAAATGCAGTCATAACCGAGAAAATTAGCATCTTGCAGCGTAGTCATAACGCACTGATCCGCGTTTACTCCTCCAAAGAAAAGTGTACTTCTGCCCAGGTTTTTCAGAATACTATCTAAAGGAGTATCCCAAAAGCCACTCATCCGATATTTATCAACGCAAATATCCTCTGGTTTCTGTTCCAATTCATCGACAACTTGCGCCGCCCAACTCCCCGCAGTCAAAACTGGTGCGCCGTTTTTTGGCAGCGGATCTCCCAAACCTACGCCGTCGCCTGTGGGATTATAAACGTGACGGGAAGCTGCACTAATATTGAGCAAATCGGGGCGGTTTCCCCAGTTGATCCAAATAATTGGAATTGCGTGCGATCGCAATTTTGGCAGTAAATTGTTTAAAGGATTAATGGGAGTTCTGGCGGGCGTTACATCTACGCCAATATGTGCTAACCAACCGTCGGGATGACAGAAATCATTTTGCATATCTATCACCAACATTGCAGATTTTGCCAAATCCACACGCAGGGTTTTAGTTTCTGTTTCCAGGGTAACAATTTTGGGCTCAAGTTGCGATCGGGTGATGTCGGCAATTTTGGCATCAACTTTCCAAGCAGTCGGTGGCACGCCCAAGGTACGGAGAGAATCAGGATTCATATTTATTGACCTCCAAAAAAAAGTGATTTGAGAACTATTTATTGTGACTAACTTGTGATAACCTAAATATTGGCTAAAGTTAAGTATCTTAAGGAATTCTTTGAGACTTCTCAGGATTATTAACTTGAATGTAGTTTTGCGATAGTTCGGTTCACCCTGGCTAATAATACAATAAAAAGAGATCTGAATGTACTAAAAGGATAAAATAGTGAGACAGCATTTTTTTGCCCTATACTGTTTTGTAAATATATGTGATCTGGAAAAAATCCGTCTAGCTGGGGCTTGACTTGGAAGAGACAGAGAGTTTGACGGCAAACATTGAGATGCAACTCAAAAACATGACAATCAAGAGAGGTTATTAAATAATGGTCAGCAATGTAGGTGTTTACGATGTTATCTGCTTCGGTGATGAAGTTCCAGGGGTTCTAGCTGCTATTTCGGCTGCCAGAGAATATCGGCGCAGGACAAATCGGTATCCGCGAGTTCTGCTAATGTCCAAAGGAAGTTTACAGGAAGGAATTGGCGGGCATTTAGTAAGAGGCAGACTTTCTTATTTAGATAGAAGCCAGATTAGCCTAGAAATTCAAAAATCTTTAGGTATAGAAACCTTTGGTTCACCGGCGGCTATTTATAAAGAATTCCTGCAAAAATCCGGTGTGATTTGGATTGCACTTGATCCCCAAAAAGCCCATGCAGCGCTTCAACAAATGCTGTCACAAGCTCAGGTAGATATCCTCAGCAGAGTCGAAATTAAATCCGTCAGCAAACAAGGTAAAAAAATTGCTAGTATAACTACATCTAAAGGCACTATTTACACCGGCAAGCAGTTTATTGATGCCACTGTCAATGGTGAATTAGCTCAAGCTGCCGGCGTGAACAAGCTGAAGGGATTTGAAACATTTGGCATTCCTTACTCGGAACTTCCAGTCACCCTCATTTTTGAAACCG
>DMYK01000056.1:1683-2468 GCA_003483675.1 Microcoleaceae cyanobacterium UBA11344 | reverse complement strand
AATCTCAAAACTCTGTGGGCTGGTACTGATTACATCGATGTTCGCTCACCGGCTCTGTCTGCATCTTATCACTCTTTTAGAGGAACAAGACTATTGTTTCCTCAAACCAGTGCAATCTTAGATGAAGGAAATATAGCAATACTTCCGGGAGAAAAACTTTCTTGGAATGCACTTTTATTTGCAGTCAACAGCAGCGAAGCAGAAGCCTTGGCAAATAGTGGAGGAAAACCCACTCCTAGGATGCTACAAGAGATGTCATTTGTGGTAACTTGGCTGAAGAGTTTGGGAGCTACTTCTGTGATTTCCGCTTCAGAACTTTATATCAGACACGCTGGCAATATTACGGGAGTTGTGGAACCTTTAACTGGCGCACAAATGCTGTTTGGTGGCGTACCTGCTAAGGAGGCACTGGCAACATTTAGCTATCATTTTGATGTCCGCGGAGGCATCATAGGTATTGGCGAGAAAGCGCATAGCCAAGGGTGGTTCAAAAGTCTCAGTTTTAAACCGCCTACCTTCAATGTTGGCATCCGCCACGCATTAGTTAAAAACGTTCCTAACCTGGCAGTGGTGAGTCCGTGTTCGGGATTTGAAGGGTTTGCTTGTTCTGTCGGCAGAATTGTTGAATTCAACGTCGCAGTTGGTCAAGGTGTCGGTATCGCGGCTATTCATGCCATTCTCACTAATAAAAATTTAGCGGATGTATCTAACGGAGAAGTGAGGCAAGTTCTCGTTGCAACAAATCAATTACCTAAGATTTTTGGCGTGGCCAACAATTCTGAAGG
>DMYK01000056.1:0-1653 GCA_003483675.1 Microcoleaceae cyanobacterium UBA11344 | reverse complement strand
ATTTATATAGTAGTAAGGTGCGCCCATAAGCACCCTACGAGTAGAGTAGTAAGGTGCTTATGGGCGCACCCTACGAGTAGAATCTATGGGTCTATGACTATTGTTATACAGTGAAATAAAATTTCCAAAATGATCATGTTTGCGAACAAATTGACTATAAAACTGCACGGATGGCGGCGGATACTGGCTTTAATACTTGCTTTCGCGATCGCACTTATTTCCGCCGCGATTTTCTCCCCCTGTCTCTCGGCTCAAACTCCGCCAAAAAATCCCAGAAAAACAGAATTGCGTGGCGTCTGGTTGACTAACATTGACAGCGATGTTTTTTTCTCGCGCAAAAACGTAACTGACGCTGTAAATAGACTGGATGAACTCAACTTTAATACCATCTATCCCACGGTTTGGCAAGGTGGCTATACCATGTATCCCAGCGCTGTAGCCAAACGAGTATTCGGAAAGTCGATCGACCCTTCACCCGGATTACAAAATCGAGATGTTATCAAAGAAATTATCACACAATCTCATCTCAAAGGTATAGCTGTAATTCCGTGGTTTGAGTTTGGTTTCATGGCTCCGGCAGACTCTGAATTAGCCAGACTTCATCCCGACTGGCTGGCCAGGCGACGCGACGGTTCAACTATTTGGAAAGAAGGCACAAATGACCGAGTTTGGCTCAATCCATTTCATGCCGAAGTACAGCAATTTATCCTAGATTTAATTGTGGAAATTGTCGATAAGTACGACCTAGATGGCATCCAATTCGACGACCATTTTGGCTTACCAGTTGAATTTGGCTATGAACCAACAACAGTGTTAATGTACCAAAAAGCCCTTAAAAGCCGTCCCGCCAATGACGCCCGCGAAACCTTCTGGATTCGATGGCGTGCTGACAGAATCAACGACTTTATGGCGCGAGTTTTTCACGCCATCAAATCCCGCAAACAAAAATGTATTATCAGCCTCTCACCCAACCCTTTACACTTCGCATTACCGGCCCACTTGCAAGACTGGTTTACCTGGGAAAGACGCGGTTACATCGAAGAAATTGTGCTGCAAGTTTATCGCAGCGACATCAAACGTTTTAATACCGAACTAGAACGAGAAGAACTGATCCTAGCCAAAGCTCACATTCCAACTGCGATCGGCATTTTAACAGGATTAAAAAATAGTTCTGTTTCGCTTAAACAAATTCAAGAGCAAGTCCAATCAGTGCGAAAAAGAGATTTTGCAGGCATCTCATTCTTCTTTTATGAAAGCTTGTCAAGTTGGGGAAAGGAAACCCCCGAACAGCGAAATGCAGCATTCCGAACCTTCTTTCCCACAAAAATAGAGCGCCCCTCTGTTTAAAATATGGTACGATGGTTTTAGGTGTTGTAGATAGTCGTAAGAGCTTGATTTTTCCCCTCGGATTTTTGATGACTCATGCAGAAGGAAGAAACAATTCCCAATTCCCAATTCCCAGTTCCCAATTCCCAATTCCCAATTCCCAATTCCCAATTACAAAATTATGAATGTCATTCCAGCGATCGACCTATTGGATGGAAAATGCGTCAGACTCTATCAGGGAGACTACGCGAAGTCGCAAACTTTTAACGACAACCCCGTCGCAGTCGCCAGACAGTGGGTCAACGAAGGCGCAACCATGCTGCATTT
>DMYK01000492.1:4849-7977 GCA_003483675.1 Microcoleaceae cyanobacterium UBA11344 | reverse complement strand
ATCATTCCCTTGACCACCGAAGAGGCTGTCATCGCCCAAGCCGCCACTGACGATATCGTTGCCTGAGCCGCCGTAGCCAGTATCATTGCCAGCACCGCCACTGACGGTGTCGTTCCCCTGATCTCCATAAACTGCGTCATTGCCATCACCGCCGTCTACTAGGTCATTTCCTTTACCGCCAAAGGATAAGTCCTCGCCGCCGCCACCAGCGACCACATCGTTGCCAGTACCGGCAACTACAATATCATTGCCAGCACCGCCACTGACGCTGTCATTGCCGCCGCCCGTCAACATCAGGTCGTTGCCATCACCAGCGGCGATGACATCGTTGCCCCCAAAAGTCTGGATGATATCGGCTCCTGTGCCGCCAGTCAACCTGTTGTCGCCTGAGGCTCCGATGATATTTGAGCCACCACCGGTCAGTGTGACTGAACTTGCTGGCGTAGTTGGATTAGTTACCTGTGTCATTTACACTCCTCCTAAAAGATGAATCATTTTTATACAATACACTTTTCCCTCCAAAGGGATTCAATAAATGAAACCGGACATCGGTTGAGACCCTAATTTACCCGGCTGTTATAAGCTGTCATGTAATTTAAATTGTCAGCAGGGAGCCTCGAGTGGCGAGTTGAATCCTGTGTTCCTTGAGCAGCAAATATCGGTTGTTTTCTGCTCTGAACTCTCGACTCCACAACTCCTCCTCGCGAAACTATTCCAATTAAACGTTTTTGAGTGTACCATGCCGAGCTTGGGTGCGGCTAGTATTTTTTTAAACCATAGCCGGGAAATACACAGAGACCATTTTTAATGGGAGTACACTCTCAAGTAGAAATTGCACCCCCGTCCTTGGCAACTGTCGATCGCAATTTGTCCGATCACAACTTGTCCGATCGCCTTGCGATCGCAATTTGTCCGATCGCCCGCAATTGGGCAGTTTAGTAACAGAGTTACCGTTTGTTTAATAGACTCTGATTCACCAGACTTTTGAGTTTAGCCAATAGTTCCCAAGAATTCAATTTTTTTTCCCCCCCGCAGTTAACCCTGCTGCGTACCCCGGACTTTTCCTACAAAATATGTGTCACGAGCCCCATTGGCGATCGTCGCCCTGCATGATATTTACCGCTCTTTGCAACGCCGCTGACCCCCGCTGCTTTCCGATCCCAAGAGCATTATCGGTGCGATTTTATACCAAGTTCTGGTTGAATACCCATCTTTTCTTCAGTCCGCCTCATCGCGGACTTCCTATGTGTAGTAGCGATTGGACGATCGCCGATTTCTCTAACAGGGTTTTTAACTGATATTTAATTCTTAATTAGCACACAACCTCAGTAATTAGGATCTTTTGATACAGTATATTTGTTCAAGTCTAATTTTTCAACTAAACCGATCGTATTTGATGGCAAGCAATGGTTTTTTTGCTAATTGCTAAGTTCGATCGACCAATTAGTAATTAGCAATTTCCCGGAAATTTTGTTTAACCGACCTAGATAAACTGTACTATTTATCCAATTTGTGCTTCTAGTTGCGCTGTTGGTTGGAATTGCTCTGGATGTCATAGCTGTAGATGCAACACCCTTGTCGCTCCCCCGCATTCTTGCTCCCTACTCACCCCCTACTCCCCTTAAAAACGGGGGAACAAGAGTTAATTCATGCCTTCCCTCTTTTTAATGGGGGAACAAGATTTATATCAAAAGTCCCCCTGTTTAAGGGGGATGCGAGGGGGATCTCCACAGAGTTAGATTCTTTAACAATTTCTTAGCCTTCTCGATCGCATTTAGCTGGTGCAACAGGCTTTTTGCTCGTAATTTGTAAAAGGGACAGGGGCAAAACTACAGGCCACATCAGAGGGCCTATCACTAAGGCGATCCAAGATATCACGTCTTTTTTAGATGTCGCAGTATCGTTCAAAAAACTTTTGAACCACACAAAAAAAACGATCGAGGCAATCAAAAAGTAGCAAATAATGATCATGATTTTATCTGCCTGTCGATAGATGCGATCGCAAGATCGATCGTGATTATATATTACTACACCATTCGCGGTCCAGAACTGGACGCGCGAAGCTGCAAGTTTCCCGTTTGCCGGAGCTGGGCATTGTTCCTAAAGGGCGAACGGATTGAGCCGTGATCCTTCATTCTCAAATCTCAAATCTCAAATCGTCTGACTCCAGAAGCGGCCGCCACTCCGACAACAAATGCGATCGCCAGCGCTTACTTGATCTGATTTCGATCGACTGTGATGACAGACAGCGCGAACGATCCAAAAATTATCACATACCTGCAAGGACTTTAATCACCCAAGTCCGGGAGCAGATCACCGATACTTAAATTGTCGAGTTGAACGTGATTTCATGCAAGATTTTTTACTTTTAAATCTGACTGCGCGATCGCTGAACAGTTTGATCAGGTCAGCCATTCAGGTCTGACTCGAACTGAGAGCCACGGACTGCGTGTACTCGGAGAAAGCGCTAGTTACTCACAATGTATTAACGGATAATTATGAATTTAACGGCTAATTATGAGTCTATTTGTAACAGTTTATTAACAAAATTCAGGATTTGACAGTTGCCAAGAGCTAGGAAACGCGACGGGGTTAGTGTTGCGATTTGTCAAGGCGATGGAGAAAAATACGATCCCCAAATCTGGATGACACAAATCACCAATTAAGACCCAATCGATCACATTTAGTCCTGTATTTGAATCACATAAATATTTGACAAATTAGTCAATACTGTCAATACTGAATTCAATAAAAATTTAATGATGACCCAAACGTTTTTACCCCAATTTACTATGGCAGAGCTAGTCTTTCAAGTATATCACTCAGGTCTGTTGACTCCTACTCACCGGCAACAGATCAGGACAGCGCTGTTAAATGACTGTCTTACCGAAGAAGATCAAACTGCCATCAACCGCTTGCTCCATGCTGTTCGCCGGGGCTGGCTGAAAGTAGTAGATTAAATACACGCTCAAAACTGCTGCTTGCTCTTTTTACATCCACTGTTATCCGATTTGAGATTTGAGATTTGAGATTTGAGATTTATTCCATCAATGTAGGGTGTGCTGTGGCGCATCCTACGATTTAAAACTCAGTGCTGTGCGAGCTTATTTATAAGAAATACCCTGAAA
>DMYK01000492.1:0-4625 GCA_003483675.1 Microcoleaceae cyanobacterium UBA11344 | reverse complement strand
TCAGACCGGGGAGTGTCAATCATAAATTTTTCCGTCAGGCATGATTGCCTCTCTCAGATTCGCCTCGCTCAAATTTGTCCCGCGCCAAGAAGCTTGATGCAGGTTAGCCCCCCGCAGATTGGCTCCCTTCAGAAACACTCCGCTCAAATCTGCTCCCCGGAGATTTGCACAACTCAAGTTAGCTCCGCTCAGATTGGCTCCTTTCAAATCCGCTTTTTGGAGATTTGCTTCGGTTAAATTTGTCCAACTCAGATTTGCTTGGGCTAGGTTAGCATTACTGAGGTCGGCTTGTGTTAAGTCGGCATCGGTTAAATTTGCTTTGCTCAGGTTGATTCCGCAAAGTTTCACTTGTATCAAGTTGGCTCCTTGCAAGTTGGCGTTAGCTGCATAAACTCCAGAGAGAATTGCCCGCTGAAGGTTGGCCTCTCTCGCGTCTGCACCCCTGAGACTAGCCCCAGTTAAGTCTGCCCCGCTGAGTACGGCACTCCGCAAGATGGCTCCGCTTAAATTGGCTCCCATCGCCTGAGATTCGCCCAAATTAGCGGACATCAGGTTGGCCTGGGAGAGATTGGCTGCGCTGAGATCTGCTTGATATAGAATTGCTCTGTAGAGAGTTATGCCGATCGAATTTGCACTCTTTAAAATAGCTCCAGTCAGGTCAATATCACGCAAATTTGTTCTAGAGATATTTGCCCCGCTGAGGTCTACTTTGTGAAAAACCCGTTCTCCGGCCGCATATCGTCTGAGAAGTTCGTCCGCATTCATGCTATTTTCCTCAAAATCTTTAATAATATCTGTAATATTTCAATCATATTATGCATGAGTGACCTTTACATTTCTTGGTCAGAGTACCATCGGAAAATTGAGGATTTGGCGGTAAAAATTGATGAATCTAAGTGGGAATTCGATCGCATTGTGTGTCTTGCGAGAGGAGGGCTGCGCGTGGGCGATATTCTGTCGCGGATTTTCGACAAACGGCTGGCAATTTTAGCGGCCTCGTCCTATAGTGGGGCCGAGGGGAAAGTCCGAGATTCGATTAAATTTGCCCGCGATTTGACAATGGTGGGCGATGATTTGGGGCCTCGAGTTCTGCTGGTTGACGACTTGGTAGATTCGGGAATTAGTTTGCAGCAAAGTATCCTTTGGCTGAAGAGTCGTTACAGCGAGGATATTCAGGAAATTCGGACTGCTGTGCTTTGGTACAAGGCTGGTTCCGTTGCGAAGCCGGATTATTATGTGGATTATTTGGCGGGGCATCCTTGGATTCATCAACCTTTTGAAATGTACGAGCAGATGAGTGCGGCTGATTTGGCTGCCAAAGTTAGCAAATAGAAGACTGAAGGTAGAAGGCTGAACCTAGATTGTTTTGCCTTTATTTCCCTTGTAATTGCTCTCGAATCCAACCTCGAAATGCTCTGATAGTCGGGCTTCTGCCTGCGGTTTTGCTGCGATCGACATATTGAGGAATTAGAGCAATAATGGGAAAGTCGGGGAAGTTTTGGCTGGTATTAGACTCAATATATTTGCCCTCTTGGAGCAGATATATTGCCAGCACTTCCCCGTCATATCTCCAGAGTTCGGGAACTCCTAAAGCTTCATAGCAGTTGAAACTGGTTTGTGAAGAATTATCAATCTCGATCGCCAAATCTGGCGGCGGGTCTACAGTTAAATCTAACCTATCTTTGCCTCTGACAGCAGCTTGATTTTGGATATAGAAACAGTCGTCAGGTTCTACGCCTACCTGCATATCTTGGCGTTTGAAGGTAGTGGAACCTAAAACTTCACAATCAATATTAAGTTCTTCCATTAGCACGTTGACCAAGTATCCAATCAACGATTTAGCTTTTTCATGTTTTGGGAGTGGCATCCTGATTTCTAATGTTCCTTTGTAATAAGCAAGTCGAACTGCATAACCTTCTCCTAGTTCGTCTAAAATAGCTTCGTAGATTTCCCAGCTAACCTTTTGTAACTGCACTTTATTGCCGGGAGGAATAATTAGTTGGTTCAGTTCAAATACTGTAGGTCTAACTTCAGTTTGCATGGTATTCGGCTGCTTGTAGGAATGGGACTCATTGCTCTATTTTATCAAGGGATTGAGAAATTGATTTACACCATTGGCCATAGTTCCACCATAATATCGTTTACGGTTGTATCGGAATGATTTAACCGCAGAGACCGCAGAGGGCACAGAGGAAGAGAGGAGAGAGATGAATAATTCTGATACAAACGGATTTGATATAACATTAAGTTTTTGTGGCACGGGCCGGAGAGCCCGTGCAATTCTATTAATACAATTAGCGAACAGAAAGAATGCGATCGCCCAAAACCTCACTCGCCTCCAAAACTTCCTGCCGCGCCCACTTGTCCGCCACCAAAATATCATCTAAACCAGGACTTTCACAGTTATCTTGTTGATGTTTGTCACAAGTCATCTCAATCAGTTTCGGAATATCCAAAAACTGAATCTTCTCCTCCAAAAATAGCGCTACCGCCTGTTCGTTCGCCGCATTCAACACCGCAGGCATCGAACCGCCAGCCCGGCCAGCCGCATAGGCTAACTGCATACAAGGATACTTTTCATGGTCTGGTTCTCGGAAAGTCAAATTTCCAGCTTTTACCAAATCTAGGGGTTTCCAATCTGTATGAATTCGCTCCGGCCAAGACAAGGCGTAAAGCAGCGGCAACCGCATATCAGGCCATCCCAATTGCGCTAAAACTGACGTATCTTGCAACTCAATTAATGAATGAATTATGCTCTGGGGATGAATGACAATATCAATATCATCATAATCCATTCCGAACAAATAGTGAGCCTCAATTACTTCTAATCCTTTATTCATCAAAGTTGCAGAATCAATTGTGATTTTCTGCCCCATCGACCAATTCGGATGTTTCAAAGCATCGGCAACTGTTACTTCTGCTAATTTTTCAACAGGCAAATCTCGAAATGCACCGCCGGAAGCAGTGAGAATAATTCGCCGCAAGCCGCCAGGAAGTACCCCTTGGAGACACTGAAAAATTGCTGAATGTTCGGAGTCTGCCGGTAATATTTTAACTCCGTGTTTTTCGATCAGGGGGTTGACAACGGGGCCGCCTGCGATTAATGTTTCTTTATTGGCTAAGGCGAGATCTTTTCCTGCTTCAATGGCGGCAATTGTTGGCAGCAAACCGGCACAGCCGACTATGCCGGTGACGACGACTTCAGCGTCGCCGTATCTGGCAACTTCGACAACGCCTGTCTCGCCTACAAGTATCATAGGTTGATAGTCGATATCGGCGATCGCCTCTTGTAATTCCTGTAATTTATCTTCGTCCCCAATCGCGACAATTTCGGGTCGAAATAGTCGGATTTGTTGCGCTAGCAATGTCACATTTCGTCCGGCGGTTAAGCCGACAATCCGAAATTGTTCCGGGTATTGAGCTACAATATCTAGGGTTTGAGTCCCGATGGAGCCGGTGGAGCCGAGCAGAGTTATCGCTTTCACAATTGTTTCAGGTTTTGTGGGTTATTCTAAATTTTATGCAGAATTCGTCCAATTTTGATGATTCCAGTGAAGATAGCAGCGTCTCCATCGCGGAAAATGTAGAGGAAAGTCGATCGCAGCCACCGTCGAGTTTGCTGTGGGCGATCGCCACTGCTGCGACAATTTTATTTTTGTGTAGCAGTTTGCGACACGCTTTGTTTCAATCCACTGCTTTCGATTTAGGCATTTTTGACCAAGCGATTTACTTAATCAGCCAAAACCAAATGCCTTTTTCTTCCTTGATGCAGATTCATATTTTAGGCGACCATGCAGCGGTAATATATTATCCGCTGGCTTTGTTGTACAAAATTTACCCCGATGTGCATTGGTTGTTTTTGGTACAAGCAGTTGCTTTATCCCTGGGGGCTTGGCCTACCTGGAGTTTAGCACGCTTGGCCGGTTTGAATCCAGAACAATCCCGTGCGATCGCATTTATTTATTTACTATATCCGGTAGTATTTAATATCAATCTATTTGACTTCCACCCAGAAGTAATCGCTTTACCCGCACTTTTAGCAGCCATTTTTGCCGCCCGTTTAAACAAAGTTCTGTGGTTTTGTAGCGCTGTTTTGTTAGTCTTAAGTTGCAAAGCAGTTTTGTCTCTAACTGTTGCTGCTATGGGTTTATGGCTGTTTTTATGCGAGAAAAAGCAACGGTGCGGGGCGATCGCACTTTTCCTCGGTGCAGCCTGGTTTGTGATTGCTTCCCAAAAAATCATCCCCTTCTTTAGCGGCAGCGAAGTCGCCGGAGTCGGGCGCTACAGCTATTTAGGCAAATCTGTACTAGAAATTGCCATCAATCTCATCTTAAAACCACAATTAGTATTAGGAAAAGTCCTTTCCTTCGATACTATTAAATATATATTTATACTCAGTTTACCAGTAATTTGGGGACTGTTGCCCTTCTCCCGCAAAATAGGACTGCGATACTTGATGCCACTAATTCCAGCCATCCCTACTCTCGCCATCAATATCCTCTCAGACTTGCCATTTCAACGCAGTTTAGCCTATCAATATTCAGTGCCGATAATTCCCTTTCTCTTGTTAGCAGTTATCTCCAAGGAAGAAGAAAGACGGAAGAGTGCAGCGAAGAATCTCGAAT
>DMYK01000200.1:6786-7191 GCA_003483675.1 Microcoleaceae cyanobacterium UBA11344 | reverse complement strand
CCAACCGGATTCTAACATTTGTTCCGTGCGCTGTTTGATGCGATCGACTAAAACTTCTATATCACAATCCAAGCCAATTTGTAAAATAGGATAACTTGGAGGATTTTCGCCCTGCTGTTCGGAAATAGAGCGCCCAGTCACATAAAATACTTCCAGTGCTCTTAAAGTTCTAACTGAATCGTTGAGGTGAATTTTCTGAGCGGCAGATGGATCGACTTGCTGCAATATCTGGTAACATTGATGTTGACCGAGTTCGGTAAGTTGCGATCGCAATTCTGGCATTGATGCTACCCTCGGAATTTTCAAACCGCGCACGATCGACTTAATATACAAACCAGTCCCTCCAACCAACAACAGAGGAGGAGACAGAGGAGAATCAACAGCAGCAATTAAATTTTGAGCTTG
>DMYK01000200.1:2682-6762 GCA_003483675.1 Microcoleaceae cyanobacterium UBA11344 | reverse complement strand
AAGTGATGCGGTACCGAAGTGCGATCGACCTTTGTGGGTTTTGCCGTCCCGATGTCAAACTCGCGGTATACTTGACGGGAGTCGGCACTCAAAATGGGCGATCGCAACCGCGAAGCCACAGCCACAGCCACTCCCGACTTCCCCGTCGCCGTCGCACCACAAATTGTAATTAATTTAGACATAGTTTACTTCCTTGCGGGCGATCGCACCCAACTTCCCGATCCAAGCCATCCATCCCCCCGATAAATTTCCCTTCAGAATGCCCTAGCATCGCCCTTGACGGTTTTGTGCTATGATTTTAGAAGTTTTCCCATTTTAGAAGCTTTTGGGGCTTTAGCCTGATTATTGGAGCTATTTTTTTATGACCAGCAGCTACGGTGCCGACCAAATTCAAGTTCTCGAAGGTCTCGAAGCAGTCCGCAAACGACCGGGGATGTACATCGGTACCACCGGCCCGCGAGGACTCCACCATCTAGTTTACGAGGTTGTTGACAACTCGATCGATGAGGCGCTGGCTGGCCACTGTACCCACATCGAGGTTGACTTCAACGCCGACGGTTCCGTTACCGTGACAGACGACGGACGGGGCATTCCGACCGGCATCGTTTCCAAGACTGGCAAATCGGGAGTAGAAACAGTAATGACTGTACTCCACGCCGGAGGTAAATTTGGCGGTGGCGGCTATAAAGTTTCTGGAGGATTGCACGGTGTAGGTATTTCTGTTGTTAACGCCCTTTCCGAGTGGGTAGAAGTGACAGTTTGGCTCGACCAAAAAGAATATTTACAGCGCTACGAAAGAGGCACTCCAGTTACTGAACTTAATGCAAAACCCAGCAAAAGCAATCGCACAGGCACTTCAGTTTCTTTTCTGCCAGATACTCAAATATTTAGCACTGGCATTGAGTTTGATTACGCTACAGTTGCCGGACGTTTGCGAGAATTGGGTTACTTGAATGCGGGCGTTAGAATTACGTTTAGCGACAAGCGCTTGGAATTGCTTAAAAGTAGCGAACCGCGCGTCGAAACTTACTGTTACCAGGGCGGAATCAAGGAATACATCGCCTACATGAACCGCGAAAAACAGCCTCTGCACGAAGAAGTGATTTACGTGCAAGGAGAACGCAACAACGTGCAAATAGAAGTGGCTTTGCAGTGGTGCGTTGATGCTTTTAGCGATAATGTTCTCGGTTTTGCTAACAATATTCGGACCATCGACGGTGGCACACACTTAGAAGGTTTGAAAGCCGTTTTGACGCGGACGATGAATTCGATCGCCCGCAAGCGCAACAAAATCAAAGAAAACGAATCTAACCTCGCCGGCGAAAACGTTCGGGAAGGTTTGACGGCGGTGATTTCTGTTAAAGTACAAGACCCGGAATTTGAAGGGCAAACTAAAACTAAACTGGGAAATACTGAAGTTCGAGGAATAGTAGATTCCTTGGTTGGCGAAGTATTGACAGAATATTTGGAGTTTCGCCCCCAGGTAGCTGACGCTATTTTGGACAAGGCAATTCAGGCATTTAAGGCTGCTGAAGCTGCCCGTCGTGCCCGCGATTTAGTCCGCCGCAAATCGGTCTTAGAATCGTCTCCATTGCCCGGAAAACTGGCAGATTGCAGCTCCAGAGACCCTTCTAAATCAGAGATATACCTGGTCGAAGGCGACTCAGCCGGGGGCTGTTGGATAAGTAATACTTATATATCACTAGCCGATGGTTCAGTAAAAACTATCAAAGAGATAGTTGACGAACAAGCAGAAGGCAAAGAACACTTTTGCTACACCGTCAGAGAGAGTGGAAACATCGGCATAGAGCGGATTACTAACGCTCGGATGACCAAGGCCAATGCTGAAGTTATTAAGTTGACATTGGACAACGGAGAAATTCTGATTTGTACTCCTGACCATCCATTTATGTTGCGGGATGGTAGCTACAGACCAGCAGCAATGCTGACACCTGAAGATTCATTAATGCCTCTCAACCGCAAGTTGTCTAAAAAAACTCCACAGGGGCAGGGACTTAACGGTTACGAAATGGTTTGGAATCCCAGTAATGATAAGTGGATTTACACTCATCTTTTAGCGGATTTCTACAACCTAAAACACGGTGTCTATCAAGCATCAGACGGGAATCATCGCCATCATGTTGATTTCAAGAAACTCAACAACAATCCGACAAATATTCAGCGACTACCCGCTGCGGCACACTTGGCTTTACACCGGGCGAACCTTGATCAAACATTGCACCGCCCGGATGTAATTGAAAAGAGCCGTCAAGCTCACATGGCTGAAGATTATCGGGCGATGATGAGCCAGCGGATGCAGCAGCCTGAAACACGCCAAATTCTCTCGGAACAAGCGAAAGCTCAGTGGGAAGATCAAGACTATAAGGCTTACATGACGAGCAAGTGGCGCGATTTTTATGAGACTGATGAAACTTATCGCCAGAAAAATAAGGAACTGTTGAATAAAGCGCAGCAGGAATATTGGAGTAGTGAAGAAAATCGTTTAGCTCAGTCGGAACGGGTGAGCAATCATTTTGCTAACAATCCTGAAGCGCGGGAAACTCATTCGCAACTTGCTAAAGAACAATGGCAAGATGAGGAGTTGCTGGATTGGCGACGCGAAAAAACTAAGGAACAGTGGACGCCGGAGTTTCGCGAAAAACGCAAAGCAGCTTTGAACGAAACTTATTACCGCAAAACTCTCGAAGCTTTGAAGAAGATTCATCTTCATGCGGGGTGGATGGATTTGGATCTTTACAACGATTATCGTCGTCGCGAAAAAGATAAGTCTTTGTTGAAGTTTGAAACTTTTTGCGATCGCTACTTTGATGGTGATGCAGTATATGCTCGTGAAGCGATTCGTAACTACAATCACCGCGTTGTCAAGATCGAACCTGTAGAGGAGCGCTACGATGTTTATGACATCGAAGTTCCTAACAGCCATAACTTTGCATTAGGTGCTGGGATTTTTGTTCACAACAGTGCTAAACAAGGGCGCGATCGCCAATTCCAAGCCATCCTACCCCTGCGCGGTAAAATCCTCAATATTGAGAAAACCGACGATGCCAAAATCTACAAAAATAACGAAATTCAATCGTTAATTACAGCGCTGGGTTTGGGCATTAAAGGCGAAGAATTTGATTCGACTCAATTGCGGTATCACTATATCGTGATTATGACTGACGCCGATGTAGATGGTGCCCACATCCGCACGCTGTTGCTCACTTTCTTCTATCGCTATCAGCGCGCACTTGTAGAACAGGGTTATATCTACATTGCTTGTCCTCCTCTCTATAAAGTAGAACGGGGACGGAATCATTACTACTGTTACAGCGATCGCGAAATGAACAATTTGATTCGCAATGAATTCCCGGCGAATGCGAACTATACGATTCAGCGGTTCAAAGGTTTGGGCGAAATGATGCCGACACAGTTGTGGGATACCACGATGAACCCGGAAACTCGGACGCTGAAACGGGTGGAAATTGACGACGCTGCGGAGGCCGATCGCATCTTTACCATCTTAATGGGCGATCGTGTTGCACCCCGGCGCGAATTCATCGAAACCTATGGCCCCAGACTCAATATGCTTGACTTAGACATCTAAGTTAGTCAGAAGTTAGTAGTCAGTAGTCAGTAGTCATTAGCTAACAACTAATGACTGAGGACTACTGACTAAACTGTTTGTGCCTTCTACCTTCGGATGCCTTCTGCCGAGTCGAGGTTTTGTTATAAAAATTAATACAATCTCTCATCAAATCAGTCTAATGTAATAACTTAGGTATTTTTTAGATTGTTGGCGCATCCATCAACTACCACGAAAATAGAAGGTTGGAAAATATAGCATGAGCATCAACTTAGCGACCAAATTGCGTGAGGGAACGAAAAAATCTCACACAATGGCAGAAAATGTCGGTTTTATCAAGTGCTTTTTAAAAGGCGTTGTAGAAAAGACATCTTACCGGAAATTAGTAGCAAACCTCTACTTTGTCTACTCGGCAATCGAAGAGGAAATGGAACGCCAAAAACAGCATCCAGTTGTTTCAAAAATTTACTTTTCCCAGTTGAATCGGAAGCAAA
>DMYK01000200.1:2499-2656 GCA_003483675.1 Microcoleaceae cyanobacterium UBA11344 | reverse complement strand
CTCCGTCAGCCGCAGCCAAAGCCTACGTGCAGCGCATTCATGAAATCTCCGCATCAGCACCGGAACTATTAGTTGCTCATTCTTACACTCGCTATCTCGGTGATTTATCCGGTGGACAAATCCTCAAGGGGATTGCTCAACGGGGGATGAATCTTAC
>DMYK01000200.1:1469-2459 GCA_003483675.1 Microcoleaceae cyanobacterium UBA11344 | reverse complement strand
TAACTACCGTCAGGCAATGAATGAACTGCCAATTGACGAAGCCACAGCAGAGCGAATTGTTGACGAAGCTAATGAAGCTTTTGGCATGAATATGAAGATGTTCATGGAGTTAGAAGGCAATTTGATTAAAGCTGTTGGTCAAATGCTTTTCAATACCCTGACGCGGAAGCGTGGTGGTGGCAGTACGGAATTGGCTACGGCTGATTAAGTTAAGGCTTGCTTGCGATTATTTGAACCTCGGTTAAAGAGGAAAACTTGAAATCCTGGGGGTTTGATGGCTGCTTTTACAGTCACCAAAGCTCCGGGATTTTGCATTGTGTTCCCCTGCAAAATAAGTGCGTGAAGCGGAGCTATCCCGAAGGGAATCATCCGCCAGTAACTCCTCAAATTTTTCCGCTGTATCTCCGGCTACACCCAGAATTTGACCTGTTAAGGGAAACATCGCCGGCAACAGTTCAATCAACGCCACCATTTCCACCATCCGCACAATTCCCAACGCTTTCGCCTCAGTTGGTAGCAGTGCAGGTGTGGGGTATTTCGCCTCCAGATCAACCAGAATTGCCAGCGACTCAACCAAAGTCAAATCTTCATCTATTCATACAGGAATGCGATGGAAAGGGTTGATTGCGGAGAATTCCGGCCCAAATTGGTCGCCATCTAGGTTAAGGGCGATCGGCTCAAAAGCAATCTGCTTTTCCAGCGCCACCCACAAGCGGCGATCATTCAGAGAAATTGGAGTGTAGTACAACTTCAGCATCGGATTCACCACCCGCGACACTACCAGTTTAGCTCCCAAACATCTTGATTGATCAGGGGTTTAGCGAAAACCAGCGCCTCAGTTTTCCCGCTTCGCAGCAGCTCAAAAAAAAAATTGTATTACCCCCTTTCTAAAACAAAAAATAGCGATCGCCTATATTATTAACCTTTCCAGGGCGATCGCTTTAGTTGTTATCGCTTTAGTTGTTGAGGTAATTGCCTCGTGATGACGAT
>DMYK01000200.1:543-1404 GCA_003483675.1 Microcoleaceae cyanobacterium UBA11344 | reverse complement strand
TCTGGCAGTGGTTTTCCTTCATACTCAGCTTGCTTACATATTTTCATCGCCTCGATATAGGCAACAGCTAGAAAACCTGTGCAGAGAGCAGTAGTAACAGCAGCAATACATCTGAAAATGGGGAATCCACTTACTGGATTGAAGTTGTCCAACCCTTGTAACAAATCGATTAGTTGATCTTTGAAGGGTAGTGTAGCTGTCATTCCGTTAAGCATAACACCAAATTGAGATAAAACGTCATGAACAGTTTGGATATTGTCATAATTAACTCCTGGCAACTTTTTGAGAATTTGAGCCAGTTCAACCTCAATACCTGTATCAATTCCTATTCCTATTGCACACAATTCTGAAAGAAATTTCCAATCCAAATTGTAACCAAAGGTTTTGGAAATATCTGCAAGCATCAAAGTTTGTAGAGTAGCTACTACTAGCGGTATTGGCATCATTGGAACTGGCAACACTCGAGCGGTAAGTACCTTAGCGCATCCATCTATACACAAACCCAAAGATTGATCTGCCTTGGATTTAATCGCATTCAAAATTGCTGTTTTAGCAATCTCTTCTAGTAAATGTTCAGTGCCAAATAGTAAAGAGTCTAAACCGTAAGGTTTAATGTCGTAATGAGGTGTTTTTTCTCGCAGTGCCATGACTGGGATAACTTGCTTAATTTCCGAAATGCCCCTGAGAAAAGGTTCTAACCAGCTTTTTTCCACTCCTGAAGCGCGAGTAATTACAGCAATAACTGGAAGTTCTTTCGCAATTGACGAAATCCAACCCCGATCGATTTGTGTTTCTCTTGTAACTTGAGAGTTTACACAGTACCAAATTGCATGGATTTGGTCTTCTGGTTCTTTGTATTTC
>DMYK01000200.1:0-383 GCA_003483675.1 Microcoleaceae cyanobacterium UBA11344 | reverse complement strand
CCCCGGTACTGCCAATCACCAAAACGTTACATCTTTTAATCTGCTTGATAGCTGTTGGAAATCTATGACCAAAGCTTAACACCATATCCAGCCACCGCTTTTTTATTTAAAGTTACATCTATCAATGTATCAGTTTTCCCTACACTCCCGCATCCGATTTTTCTGAATAAGTATTTTTCTCTCTGCCTTCAAATGGTTGTGATTGCTTGAGACAGAGCAAAGGATCGACGCCGGAAGGGTGATACCGCTGGCATTTCCCGACATTCGCGTTTCCGTTGAGAGACTTTTGGGGTGAGTCAGGGCGATCGCACTAAATTTGAAAAAGTATTGCCGAAATCAATCAGCTATGTTATAGTAGCCTAGATGCGGGAGTATAGCTCAGT
>DMYK01000218.1:8566-13039 GCA_003483675.1 Microcoleaceae cyanobacterium UBA11344 | reverse complement strand
GCGCTCTCCAGTTAAATGGGAATTAGCCCGATCGATCCGAAACTAATCACTATGGTACTCCGTCGGTTAAAATTCCAGGCAGTCAGTCCAGCGCTAACTTATTCCTGATTCCTGATTGCTTAAATCCAGCTTCATCGGGAATAAATGATTGATAGCCTGGTACGATGTCGCCTATAAACAGGTCAGGATTTTACTGCGATCGATTTATGCGATCGCAACCGCTAGGATCTAATTGTTAAGTTGATATCAATAACAGAGGGTTGAGGAAGTTAAATGAAAGCGATGATTCTGGCAGCCGGTAAAGGCACTCGCGTCCGTCCCATTACTCACACAATACCCAAACCGATGATTCCCATTCTGCAAAAGCCAGTGATGGAGTTTTTGGTTGAATTGCTCCGCCTGCACGGCTTTGACCAGATCATGGTAAATGTTTCTCACCTAGCTGACGTGATTGAAAATTACTTCCGTGACGGTCAAAAGTTTGGGGTACAAATTGCCTATTCTTTTGAAGGGCGGATAGAGGACGGCAAAATGATTGGAGAGGCCCTCGGTTCGGCCGGCGGCATGAAGCGGATTCAGGACTTCTCGCCGTTTTTTGACGATACTTTTGTGGTGCTGTGCGGGGACGCTTTAATTGACTTGGACTTGACTGCTGCTGTGAAGTGGCACCGGGAAAAAGGGGCGATCGCGACTATTGTGATGAAATCTGTTCCCCGTGAAGAGGTTCCCAGTTACGGAGTTGTCGTCACTGACGATTCTGGCAAAGTTAAAGCATTCCAAGAAAAACCCTCCGTAGAGGAAGCTCTGAGTACCGATATCAACACTGGTATTTACATTTTTGAACCAGAAATATTCAATTATATTCCCTCTGATACAGAGTACGATATCGGTTCGGAATTATTTCCCCATCTCGTAAAAATAGGCGCGCCTTTTTACGGGATTAGCATGGACTTTGAGTGGGTGGATATCGGCAAAGTTCCTGACTATTGGCGAGCTATTCAGAGCGTGCTGCTCGGACAAGTTAAAAATGTTTCTATTCCGGGAATTGAAGTGCGCCCCGGCATTCATGCTGGTTTGAATGTAGCTGTGAATTGGGACAAGGTTGATATTACCGGGCCTGTTTATATTGGCGGGATGACAATCATTGAAGACGGAGCAAAAATTGTCGGCCCGACGATGATCGGCCCAAATTGTTGGCTTTGCAGTGGCGCGACAGTGGAAAATAGCGTGATTTTTGAATATTCCCGTTTGGGGCCGGAAGTGCGGTTGGTTGATAAACTGGTGTTCGGGCGCTACTGCGTTGATAAAACCGGGGCGGCGATCGATTTGCAAGCAGCGGCTCTCGATTGGTTGATTACTGACGCCCGCCAAGTTTTGCCGACTCAAGTTGGAGAAGAACGGCGGGCGATATCTGAAATTCTCGGTATTGCTGAATGATTGGTAATCAGTAATTAGTTATTGGTTATTGGTTATTGTGAGTTACTACCAATTACCCATTACCCATTACCCATGCCCCATGCCCCATGCCCCATTACCCATTACCCATTACCCATTACCCATTACCCATTACCCATTACTAATGACTAATGACTAATGACTAATGACTAATGACTAACTAGGACTGAAGATAAGTGTACTGACTGAGACTCCGTTCGTAATTTTGCAGCAAAAGTTGAGCCTCAGAAAGAGTAATTTTATTTTGCTGCAACGCTTCCTCTGTCTGACGGCGGATGCTTTCAATCAAACTTTCTGCATCGTATTGTACATAGCTGAGGACTTCTTTCATCGTGTCACCTTTCACAACGTGTTCGATCTGATAGCCAGAAGGCGTTAGCTGAATGTGAACTGCATTTGCATCGCCGAATAAGTTGTGAAGGTTGCCCATAATTTCTTGATAAGCACCTCCCAAAAATAGCGCCAAATAGTAAGGTTCTCCGGGTTTGAGACTGTGCAGTTCCAAAACAGACTTGACATCTCGCAAATCGATAAATTGGTCGATTTTGCCATCGCTATCGCAGGTGAGATCGGCTAAAGTTCCTCGCTGAGTCGGTTCTTCATCCAGTCGGTTAATTGGCATAATTGGGAACAATTGGTTAATAGCCCAACTGTCGGGTACTGACTGGAAAACGGATAAGTTGATGTAATAAATGGAAGCCATCACTTTTTCTAAGTCTTCCAAATCCTCCGATACATATTCTTTTTGCCGCGCGATCGCCTGTATTTTATCGCAGCAAGCCCAGTACAACTGTTCGGTTTTAGCCCGTTCCGCAATTCCCAAATAGCCTAAGTTAAATAAACTGATTGCTTCTTCCTTAAATTGGATAGCATCGTGATAGACTTCTTGGTAATTTTCTGGAGTAATAGATTGGTAGATTTCGTAGAGATTACGAGGAATTTGGTGGGCGTTTTCGTCTACCGGTTCTGGTACTTCTCGGAGCACCTCGCTCGTACCGAGTACATCAAAAACTAACACTGATTGGTGAGAAGCGATCGCCCGCCCGCTTTCGCTAATTAAAATTGGTACTGGCAATTTTCGCTCGTCGCAAGCATCTTTCACACCCGCTACTACGTCGTTAGCGTAGTTCTGCATATTATAATTTTTGGAAGCGTGGAAGTTAGTTTTAGAACCGTCGTAGTCAACGCCCAGTCCACCACCGACGTCCAAGTAGTTCATATTAGCTCCCAATTTAGCTAATTCTACATAAATGTGACTGGCTTCTCGAATGGCTTCTTTGATCACGCTAATTGATGAAATTTGAGAGCCGATGTGGAAGTGCAATAGTTGCAAACAATCTAGCATTCCAGCTTTTTGAAGTTCGTCAACAGCCCGGATAATTTCAGGAATAGTCAAGCCAAACTTTGCCCGATCGCCCGTGGAACCTCCCCAGCGGCCAACCCCTTTGGTGCTGAGTTTGGCCCGCACTCCTAAAATCGGTTTAATTCCTAATGCTTTACTGGCTGCGATCGCCAGTTGCACTTCCTCAATTTGCTCTAGTACAATTACTGAAGTTTGCCCTAGTCGCTGTGCTAAAATTGCCGTTTCTATATATTGGCGGTCTTTGTAACCGTTGCAAATTAACAAAGCACCGGGGGTTGTTAAAGTCGCCAAAGCGATCATTAATTCCGGCTTAGATCCGGCTTCCAAGCCGAAGTGGTGAGGTTGACCGAAACGCACCAAGTCTTGAATTAATTGTCGGTGCTGGTTGCATTTGACTGGAAAGACACCGCGATAGACATTTTTGTAATTGTAGCGGGCGATCGCTCTAGCAAAACAAGAATTTAACCGCTCGATCCTGTCTTCCAAAATATCAGAAAATCGAATCAGCAGCGGCAGTGCCAAATTTCGCTGTTTCAGGGATTCTACCAGTTCGCACAAGTCGAGGGAACCGCCGCGATCGCCCTTGGGAGAGACAGTAACATTACCGGCGGCATTGATCGAGAAATACGGTTCGCCCCAACCTTGAATTCGGTAGAGTTTCTCGCTATCTTCGATCGTCCAAGATTTTTGTGGCAGTTGGGCAACAGTGGCTTCATCAGTTTCTGGTGTGGCTAAACTTGTGACTGTTGGTGGTTGAGTCGATAGCGGATCGAGATCGGAGCTCGCAGCAGTGGTTGGGGAACTCATCTTGTCGGAAACCTCAAAATGACTGGTGAAATAGATAGTTTATCGCACATATCGGGTTTCCTGATATATCTGGAAAATGCACTTGTTCTTTATAGGGCGATCGAGTAGGGGCGATCGATCTGTCAGAAGTTCGATCGCCCGCGATAATTCATCCCCTTGGAAAAGTGAAAGTATCAAAAAAAGGCTAACCGAAAATCACTTCCGGCGGCGCCATGTCAGCCCCCATAACCATACCCCCATGACTGATAGACTTCTTCAAACCCGGTTTAGGCGCTTTTTCTTGGCGTTTCTGAGCCGGCGCAACCCTAGGCGGTTTCACCTGGGTTTGGGGTACCGCCTGAGCCCCCGGCACAACGGGTTGCTGCGACAGCCAAGCCAAACCCCCCACAGCCCCAGCCATCAAAGCTGTGTAGCCCAGGTACAAATGCACCGGATGCATTTGAAACCCGTCCGTTGACGAGGAGGCTGTTACAGACAAATACGGGTTCACAATTTGACTCGGCTCTGGCTTGGGTAAAGCATCCGCCATAGCATGGCCATCTAGTCCCAAAGCGTCCCCGATCCGGCGGATAAAACCTCTCAGGTAAATATCTTGGGGCAATTTCTCGATTTCTCCATTTTCGATCGCATCGAGGATGTGTAGTTGCACCAGAGTTTGATCGTGGAGTTGCTGGAGAGATAAGCAGCGAATTTGCCGTCCCTGGCGCAATTGTCTCCCCAACTCGCACAAGCAATCTTTCCGCAGTTGAAGGGAAGGAGCTGCTGTCTCTTCAGGAGTGTTTTTCTGCCTCTTGGCGCTTCGACTACGCTCAGCGACCGTATAATTTGGCTCAGCGACCCTATGACTT
>DMYK01000218.1:4462-8415 GCA_003483675.1 Microcoleaceae cyanobacterium UBA11344 | reverse complement strand
CGTATAATTTCGCTCAGCGACCGTATGACTTGGCTCTGTTACCGTATGACTTGGCTCTGTTACCGTATGACTTGGCTCTGTTATCGTATGACTTGGCTCTGTTACCGTATAGCCGAAGGAGCTTCCGGGGGCGACTACAGCCAGGGGTGTAGCCAACGGACGCAGTGCCGGTGTCCCTACGGTTTCGTCAGTGGGCGGTTGTTTGCTTTTTTCTGAGGTGTCAGGATCTCGATCGCGGTATGTTGTCAAAGAGTCAGTGTCAGATTTTATTTCCGGGGGCGATTCCAAAGTAGCGCTCGGACGATCGAAGACAGCAGCAGGTAGAGGCGGTTGCAAAACAGTAACAGCCACGGCGGCGGGAATACCCGCAGCGAAACACACTTCGGAGCCTTGGAGTTCAGTTTTATTTTGTTTAGGAAGCCGCTGAAATGCCAGCTTGACTGCTTCTCTGCTAACAGCCCTAATTAAAATTTCGGCAGCCGAAGCAGCTTCGCCCAACATCGTTTGCAAGCTAGCAAGAGCGTGGCTGTAAGTGTCGCTACAGAGGAGTTCAGCTTCTATTTGACTGAGGATAGAGCGAAAACTTTCTTCAGAAAATTCAATAGTTCTATGATCAGTCACCCCATTTGTTACCAGAAGAGAGGCATCGGGTTTCAGTGCCATGATATTTATGTAGTCATTGCTAGAAGTTATCTGAGTACGTTCTTCGACAGGTTGGCACTGAATCAGGATGTCGGAATTGGGCCGAAAAGTATGCCCTATGCCTTCTGATTACTGTTTGTGTATGCGATCGAGCAACCAAAGAGAACCGACAATTCCGACAAAGTGNNGCAAAAGTAGCGTGAATGTTGGCCAGCACTACAAATATATCGAGGGGCTGAATGAATCGACTGAAATCGACAGCAGCGCCGAACAAAACTTGGGGCTGAGAAATAGATTTTACGAACAGCGTACCGCCGATCGCTTCGGCTCCGATCAGCGTCAGCAGCATTCCCGACAAATTGCTGATCAGTGCAAACCGCACTTCTTGAATGGTGTCTGCCTTTTTCGGGCGGACACCGGTGGCGGGCGATCGTAATTCTCTAGACAAGCGAGTAAAGCGAAAAGCCCGATAGGCGCTGTAGCCCAGGGCTAACAGCCCGCACACAGCAAAAAATACACCACCCCCCGTTCCAGCACTTGTCTGCCTCGTACCAGGGGCCCCACTCGACAGAGCAGACGGGATCGCAAGCAGCAAAATTAGCCCCGCCACCACGGCTAAGACTAACTGCACCCAGAAGCAAACCCAGCCTGCGGTCCGCAGGGCAAAGGCAACTCGCTGTGCGGCTAGGGGAAGTTTATCTGTATCTAACTGATTTGTCATATTGTGAGAGAGTTTAACAGGTTGGGTTGAGTTGGGAGCAGTTTTTTTGGGTTTTTATTTTTTTAAGTAGGGACGGTTGACGGCGGGTTAACCCTCTTTACAATAAAAGAAGAAATGTTTAAGAATTGTAACTAAGATTCAATTTCACATTTTAATAGCACCGATCGCGAGGTATCCAAAGCAATGACACAACTACAACCCACCACCAATCCCAAGCTGTCACAGCCCAAGTTTGGCTTCAACAACTACGCGGAACGCCTCAACGGTAGAGCCGCGATGATCGGTTTTGTCCTAACTTTGATCATCGAGTATGCCACAGGGCAGGGGTTACTGTCCTGGTTAGGTCTCAACTAATTTTAGCGTGCGGTCAGCCTCACACTCTGTTTTAAACAGGCAAAAATGGGTGTGAGTTCTCCTGACCGTGACAAGTTCTGGAATTTATTAGAATATATATAAAGGCCAGAGTTAGAGCGATCGGGTATGTATAGGGCATATGTTGTCAAAGAGGATGTCAAAGAGTTTGAATTGACGTGGTTGGCAATTTTGCCGGTCGATCGTACAATTCCCCACAGGCGAGAATATTAATTTAGGTTAAGCTAGTGTTTGAGCTAGAAATCCCGAATGTTCAGCCAACTCTAAGTTTTAGAGATTGTGGATAAATATAGAAAAGAGTAAACAGCAATGAATGCTTCATGGACGCGACTTTTGAGGTCTGCTTACCGTAGAGATCCTATTACCAGCTTTGTTGTAACAGTGGGCGTTGTCGATGTGGCGATCGGCAGTATCGGTGCCAGTGGCTCATTATTGGCTTTTGGGCTGGGTACTGCTGGGCTGGCGATCGCTCTGAGGTGGTGGCAGATTTACCGTTCTCAATCCGAACAACCGGCACCAGCTCCAGAATACTATCTCCCTCCTCACTCTTCTCGACCTCAGTTGCCCGTACTCAACGTGTCTAAGAAAAATCCTCCCTATTAAGGGTACTGGGCGGCACCTGGGTGAGGCAAATATAGGTGTTATCAAAGAGGAAGGGAAGGAAATGTCAATTTCCTTCCCTTGATTGTTTTCTCGATAGTTTTGTCGATCGCGAAGTCGATCGTTTTGGGCTTTTAGCTGTTTTCGCAGAGTTTGCTGTTGCTTTTTGAGCTGTCGAGCTCTGGCTGAGCCGCCTTTACCTTTGGAGTTTCTGCCCTCGCTGCGGGGAGACTCCCAACTTTTTAGTCTCATATTTTTACTTTTGGTACTACTTTCATAATACACTGCCGCAATTTTCCTGTCAAGTAGTTTAAGTGTGGGGGGCGGGTATATGTAGATTGTTAGCGAGAATTAAATGTGATTAATCAAACCCGTCCCTACAAATGTCTGTCGGGGCGGGTTTTGCCAACCATCAGTGTCACAAACCGATTGTCTCATCAACCCGCCCCCACCCAACTGTGCAGCTTATTTAACTGTCCAAATATCCCCCAGGCATTTCAGCGTAAAATTTGGCAGTGCTTCCCAAAAGTTCACCCAATCTAGCAATTGGGAAACTACTTTTAGCTGAAGCGATTTTTGGATTAAAGAAAATCCTAAACTGTGAAAATCTTGGATAACTTCTGCTTTCAATACAATTTCATTTTTATCTAAATATGGAGCATTTGTAGCGACGTTCCCGTTGCCATGCATATATATACTTGTGCAAACACGCAGAGTTTTCACAACGGCTGCATTGAAATCTTGCTTGTGGAAAAGATGAACAACCGCAACATCTGCACTTGACAATCGAGCTTTGCACAGTTGGTAAAATTCTTGCGTTACCAAAGTAGCAGAGATTTAACTTTGTTAATAGCAATGCAGTTGTCGCCAGAAATTTGTTGCTGAAATATGATGCCATCTGGCTGTTGGTGAAGCCAAGGGATTTGTTTGTGAATAGCTTCTAAATTGCTAGCTTGCCAATTGTTGCGATAATTAGTCATTTCTCAAATGTCAAATCGAATTACCTTAAACCCAATAATAGGGCGATTCCGGCGATCGCAACAACTACGCCCACAACAGCCCTGAGACTCACCTTTTCGCCCGTCAGCACAGAAGCAGGCAGTATAAATAGGGGGCTGGTAGAATTAAGTGCCTGAGCAATTCCTGCGGGTGCATATTTCAATGAAGTCTGTTGTAGAAAAATGCCCAAATAAGTTCCTAAAAAAGCTGCTAATACAATTGCACCTAAGATTTTGGGCGCTTTTAATTGTTTCAAACTTTCAGCGTTTGTTCGGTTAAAAAAAAATAGCATTACCGTCATTCCGCCGCTCAAACGTAAAGCTGCTGTCCATAAGGGATCGATATCTATTTGAGTAAAAGCTGCGCGGGATAAAATAGCGCCGCTGGCGTTAGCTGTTTGTCCTAATAAACTCATGCCTAATCCCAGCCAAATATGTTTTGATGGCAAGGCTGTCTCGGCGGTTCTTTCAGCAATTACCCAAGCTACGCCGAAGATGGTTAAAAGAATGCCAGTACAAGCAATGAGGGATAACTTTTCTTGTAAAAATATGAAAGCAAATAAAGCTGTTAAAGGGGGAGAAAGTGTTTCCAAAAGCAGTGTTCGCCTCGCTCCCAAATA
>DMYK01000218.1:0-4432 GCA_003483675.1 Microcoleaceae cyanobacterium UBA11344 | reverse complement strand
AGCAGCATTGCTAAAACATTGGGATTAATTGCGGGTAAAGATTTGCCGAAAATTAGTAGAGTTGAAAGGAGCATGAAAAGTGCGATCGCGCCTTTGAGTAAATTTAGCACAACTGCGGGGATTTCCTGTCCCACCCGCTGCCAAATTGTCGAAGATAGAGCCCAGACAAATGCAGCAGCTAAAGCGGCTAATTCACCCATAAAATCATTAGTTATTAGTTATTTGTTATTGGTTATTTGTTATTTGTGAGGGGCTACCCATGCCCCATGCCCAATGCCCCATGCCCAATTCCCCATGCCCCATGCCCCATGCCCCATGCCCCATGCCCCATGCCCCATATAAATTAGGGTTCCAAATGTATCATCTGGAACCCTAGATTTATTAAGATATTTTAGTAGTGGGCGGGGAGAGAATCGAACTCTCATACCTTTCGGTGTCAGATTTTGAGTCTGATGCGTCTACCAATTTCGCCACCCGCCCTCGTGGTTGGCTTCACCATCGTAACACACCGATCGCGATTGTGCAAGCAAAGATTCATAATTTTTTGAACTTGCCCATCGATCGATCTCTCTGGCCCGCAATACTGGTACTGGATGGGACAACTGAGCCGTTTGAGCTTGTTTGAGCATTTCCCCCAGTTGAGTGCTGCTGAGGTCATCGTAGGCCCGCGCTTGAGCTAAAAACGCATCGACATTGAGTTTGGGAGCCAAAGTCGGGGAACCTCCGGCCAGTTTCATCAGCACCGATGCTACCACTTTTGGGTCTTGGGTAGCGAGCAAAGCGGCGCGATCGCAAGTAAATTCCGCACACCTAAGCCATTCCAACATTTGCGCCTGCAAACCCTGCACTAGGATTGTTCCCAAAGGCGAAACTTGACCGGCGGCTAACACAATTAGATTAGCCAGAGTCAAGTAAACTCCATGTTCGCACTTCAAATGCCCCAACTCGTGACCAATTACCGCCTTAACTTCCTCATCTGTGAGCAAATCAATCAGAGAAGTGTGCATCACCACAAAAGGCTGCTTTCCCCGCATCGCAAAGGTGTAGGCATTCGGCATGGGATGCTGGCGGACATAAAGCTGAGGCACTTCTAAATCCAGAGTTTGGCAGGCATCCAAGAGCAAATGATGCAGGTGAGGCAATTGATTTTCGCCGACTTGGACGCTGGAAGCCAGATGTTCGAGCATGAAAAACTGTTCGCCAAGTTGTCCCAGCAACTGCCGCACCATCAAATCTAGGCCGGGCAGTTGTTTGAGAGTATTGGTTGCTTCCAAGTCTAGGGGGTGACGAAACTGGTCTGCTTTCAAACCGATTAGCGGTATATTCGACATTTTGGTCAGTTTCATTAGTTAACAGTTAACAGTTAACAGTTAACAGTTAACTGTCAACTGTCAACTGATTACTTAGCAGTTTAATCCCGATCGCACGGCTTCGACAGGAGCCTCAGCATTAACTGGTTCTCCTCCCTCTTTCACGCGCTGCAATTTAGCTCCCAATTTTTGCAGTTTCGCCTCAAACTGCTCGTAACCACGGTCTAAATGCTGCAAACTGCTGATTGTGGTGACACCATCGGCTGCAAGTCCCGCCAGCACCAAAGCCGCCGAAGCCCGCAAATCTGTTGCTGTGACCGGCGCTCCCGATAGCCGCGACACCCCGCGCACAACAGCCACATTGCCTTTGACACGAATGTCCGCGCCCATGCGATTGAGTTCGGCTACGTGCCGCAAGCGGTTCTCAAACACGGTTTCATTAATTATGCTGTCGCCCTCGCTCATGGTTAGCAAAGCCATAAACGGAGCTTGCATATCTGTGGGGAAACCGGGGTAAGGCAGAGTTTCGATGTCTGTGGCTCCGTGAATCAGGCCGGGAATTATCCGCAAAATGTCGGGAGATTCGACAATAATTTGCGCCCCCATTGTCTGCAACTTGGCGATTACGGCGGTCAGGTGGTCGGGAATTACCGGTGATAAACTGATTTCGGAGTGAGTAATAGCTCCTGCTATTAAAAATGTCCCTGCTTCGATGCGATCGGGAATAATTGAATAGTCCACGGAGTGAAGTTTGGGAACTCCCGAAATGACGATGGTATTAGTACCAGCGCCCTGAATTTTCGCTCCCATTGCGCGACAGAAATTCGCCAAATCGGCGACTTCCGGCTCTTGAGCCGCATTTTCAATGATGGTTTCTCCCTCAGCTAAGGTAGCAGCCATCATCAAAGTTTCAGTGGCTCCGACGCTGGGGTAATCTAAATAAATTTTAGCTCCCTGTAAACGACGGTTGGGCCCTTTGACGTAGGCGTGAACGGTGCCGTGTTCGATGTGGACTTCAGCGCCGAGGGCTTGTAAACCCCGAACGTGGAGCTCGACGGGTCGGGCACCGATGGCGCACCCACCGGGTAAGGGGACTTTGGCAAATCCCAAACGTGCTAGCAGTGGGCCGATAATGAAGAAGCTCGCCCGCAGTTGGCTGACTAATTCGTAGGGAGCTTGAGCGTCTATGAGTTGGCTGGCATTGATCTCTAAAACGTCCCCATTTGCCTCTATTTTGACTCCTACAGCCGACAAAATTTGCCCCATTCGGCGGACATCGACTAGGGAGGGAACGTTGCGTAGACGGCAATCTTCCGGGCAGAGGATGGCACCGGCCATGACTACTAAGGCGGAGTTTTTGGCGCCACTGATTTTGACCTGTCCTTTGAGGGGCTGGCGACCCCAAATTTTTAATACTGGTTGGTCGCTTTCGGGTGAAGATGGAAGATTGGACGAGTTCAGAGCTGGTGTAATGGGTTTGCCCTCCATATGTGTTTTGTTACTTTATACTTTATTAATTTTGGTTTCGATTTTACCGGAAAGATTTGATATGTCTAGGGGGGATGGGAATAATTCTAGGGATTGAATTTGCTAAGTGCAGTGGGGTGAGGCTTTCCGGTTCCTTCGCCCCAATGCTTTGGCGATCGCCTCTAAACATAAACCGGATCAAAATTTACAGTTTTTTGATGGCTTTCGGTTTGGTCGATCGAAATCGCGAAAGTTGAAACTTTGTTCATCATCGAGCTTGCTTGTGTTACCTTGGAAAAACTACCCAGAGCCCAAAGCTAGTCCTAGCATATGGTTCACATTAAACGGATCGAACTAACTAACTTTAAATCTTTTGGGGGCACGACGGCCATTCCCGTGCTACCTGGTTTTACTGTGGTTTCGGGCCCCAACGGTTCTGGGAAGTCCAATATCCTCGATGCTTTACTGTTTTGTCTGGGACTTTCGACTTCTAAGGGTATGCGGGCTGAACGTTTGCCGGATTTGGTGAACAATGCCCAAAATAAGCGCGGTACGATCGAAACTAGCGTGACTGCGACTTTTGCTCTCGAAGGTGTGGAAGATCAATGGTTTGCTGGGGATGAGGATGAGAATGAGGAAGAAGATGCAGCAGATGAGTTGTCTGAAGTAGAAGTAGAAGAAGTAGAAGAAATCGAAATTCCAGAAACTCAACAAAATAATGAAAAATTAAAAATCGAAAATCGAAAATCCAAAATCGAAAATCGAAAATCGTCCGAGTGGAGTGTGACGCGAAAATTGCGGGTAACTCGCCAAGGAACTTACACTTCGACTTATTATATTAATGGCGAACCTTGTACCCTGACTCAACTGCACGAACAACTCAACCGTTTGCGAATTTATCCCGAAGGTTATAACGTCGTATTGCAAGGCGATGTTACTAGCATTATTTCGATGAATTCTAAGGAACGCCGAGAAATAATTGACGAGTTGGCTGGGGTGGCTCAATTCGATCGCAAAATCACTTTGGCTAGGCAGAAATTGGATGAAGTTAAGGATGTGGAAGAACGCAGCCACATTGTGGAGAAAGAGTTGATTTCTCAGCGCGATCGACTGGCGAGCGATCGCACAAAAGCGGAAAAATATCAAAAGTTGCGGGCGGAATTCCAAGAAAAGTCGCAGTGGGAGATTGTCCTAAAATTTCGACAGTTGCAAAAGCAAGAATGGAAACTGCGAGAACAAATCGAAGCGGGCGATCGCAATTCTACCGAACTCACCGAACAACTGCAAACAGCTAACACTCAAATTCAAGCAGCAACCGCAGAACTTGATGCGCTGAATGCCCGCGTTAAAGCTTTGGGAGAGTCGGAATTGTTGGCGCTACAATCGACTATGGCGACGCAAGAAGCAGAACGGCGGCAATTGCAAAATCGTCAGCAGGAGTTGGAAACAACTGCTGGGCAACTGGCGGCTAATATAGCACAAACTGAGCAAGAAATGCGGCAATTCAGACAAACTTTGGAGCAAATAGAACTCGAAATATCTTATGTTAAATCTCAAATAGGAACTTTGCAAGAACAGCGGAATGAAGCTGGGCAAGTTTTAGATCGAAATCGGGAAGTTGCAAATGCGATCGCCTCGACTGCGGAAGTTTGGGT
>DMYK01000597.1:3670-7703 GCA_003483675.1 Microcoleaceae cyanobacterium UBA11344 | reverse complement strand
TTGTAGGGTGCGCAATGCGCACCTTACCCCTACCAATAGGGGATCTAACCATTTTTTGCGTCCAGGACTATAGGGATCAACAGATCACAGTCAACAGATCACAGTCAACAGATCACAGTCAACAGATCACAGTCAACAGATCACAGTCAACAGATCACAGTCAACAGCTTCGAGTGTGACCCCATGACGTTGTAGTATGATTTCTAGTTGCACAAAGTGTTCTTCGGGCGATCGCAATTTTTTCACATCTCCAACGGAAGCGACTAATATTGATTAAACCGTGCCAGCCATCTTTTAGAGGACTTACGCCAATTTTCAATTTTTACACTATCTGTAGTAGTAAGGTGGAGATTGTAAAGAGTCCGACAAATAGAGTCGGTGCGTAAGTCCTGTTTGAGATAAAATCACTGGAACTTGGGAGCGAATTTGCCACAATACTTAAGAACACTGAACGTGCAGTTTAAATTAGAGGTTATAGGCTAATGGCGGAGCGCAACGTATACTCGTCAAAAGACGAGCCAGGGGATGCACAATCAGCAGAAGAAGTCCTCCACGCGGTGATGCAAGAATTGGACGCTTTGCATCAAAATGTCAAAGGCCAGTTAAATCAGGACATTACACGGCTGCAAAGTGAAAAAAGTCACCTGATTGAAGATATTGAAGACCTCAGAGAACAATATCGCCAATTACAGTCTCAGCAAGCAGAATCTCTTTCTGGGCGATACATTCAGCAGCAGCAATTGTGGCTGAAACAGTTAGCCCAAGTTTTGGCTCACAATTTGCAAGATTTGTTGGTGCAGCGGTTCAATGAACTTAGCGCTAATTCGGGACATTCTCTCAGCAGCCCTATTCCCAGTGGCGAATTCCCGATACCGATGCCGCCGAGCAACTACGATGAACGGGCTTCTGAGTTGCTGGCTGCGCTGGATGAGAGGCTCGATCGCAGTTTTCAGATGCTGGAACAAGATTTGAGCAGCTATGAAAGCGAGCTTTCCGTGCGGCTCAATAATATGCAAACCCTTGAGCGACAAGGGGAAGAGCTGTTACAGAATCTGGTCAACCGCATCAGGGAAGAGCTAGAAGAAGAAGAATATGTAGACAATCCTTTTGATGTAGAGGATTCCTATCCAGATCCAACCACTAATTCTACAAGTCCACAAATTCTGCCACCAACACCTGCGGATTCACGGCCCGAAGCAGCGCCGCAGCCTAAGCCGATGCCATCGACCGCAATTGCTAAAGCATCTTCTCACGTAAAGATGGGTTTGGTGCTGGCTTTGTCTTCAGCAGTTACTTTGTCGCTGTTTAATGTTTGTTTGAGAATTTTGATTAAAGGCAAAAATCCTCGGATGATTTTTGGCTTGTTTGAACTTGAGGGGGTGGTGACTCGGGGTTTTGGAAATTCTTTGTTGATTTTGTTGATGCGGCTGATCGTGGTGATGGCTTTGATGCCAATATTGGCGACTTTTCTTTATCCTTCTGTTTGGAAAGATATCAGGCGATTGTTTCAGTCGCGCGATCGAGCTTTGTGGAGTAAGGTTTTAGGAAGCGCGTTTTTTCTGTTTTTGTCTCAGGTTTTGATCTATTTGGCGATCGGCAATATTCCAGCGGGGATTGCGATTACCATTTTCTTTATTTATCCGATCGTCACTGTACTCGGTTCTTGGATTTTGTTTGGCGCTCGCCCCAGCACAGTCGGAATGTTGGCGATGTGCGGCATTACCGCAGGACTAATTTTGGCTGGCTGGCCCAGTTTTACAGCACCCGCGACTGGTGGCGGGAATGTGGGAGTGGGAGTGACGGCGGCACTTGGTTCTGGGATTACTTTTGCAGGTTATGTATTGCTGACGCAAATGGCCGCTGGTAAGCTGCACCCGATTCCTTTTAGTTTAGTCAATTTCGCCGCGATTTTTGTGTTTTCTGCCCTCAGTTTGTGGGTGCCACTCTCGGACAATTTTGCTCCTAATATCGACCAAAATGTTTGGCCTGGTTTGATAATTGGGGGGGTAATTTTAGGGGTACTGACGCTGTTTAGCTATCTGTTGAATAATTTTGCGATCCGGTTTGCCGGGGCGGCGTTAGCATCAGTAATTGGCACTTTGGGGCCGGCGATGACGGGACTTTTAGGGTTTGTAATTATTAATGAGAAGTTGCAGCCTTTGGCAATTTTCGGCATGGCTGTGGTGACATTGAGCGTTGCTGCTATGAGTGTGGAACGGATACTGGCTCCTCAAAAGAAAGCTGGTTGAGGCAATACAGCGGAAACCGCTGTTATGAGGTACATCCACTGATCGTTCAATCCTCGTAGGGACACTCCAAGAGCCGTGTCCCTACCGTGTTTCATAACAGCGGGAACTGCTGTAATTGTCTTTAACAGTATCCGATCCCCGACTTCTTTAAGAAGTCGGGGATATCTGAGATGTTGTACCAATATCAATAAGGGGCTTTTTTGTGGGTGGGGGCGGGTTTATTTAACCTGTTTGCACCTTTTAAGGCTGTTGGTGAACCCTTCGACTACGAGGAAGGGCATCGCCCGCCCCTACAGCTAGTTGATCATGGTGCAAGATGTAAGGGATATCACACTCATCGCGTTTTTACCGATCGCGCTGGCAGGCGCTGGTGGTGCTGCGATATTAACAAACGAAATCAGCAACTCACCCCATTTTGCAGCCCTTACGCAAAGTGGTATACTGTCGGTAGATACTGGAAAGGAAAATTATTGTGGAGTTAAAAATGCTATGACAACAAGTTTGCTGTATTGGGAACAAACGGCAACTATTCGCTACTTAGTAGAGCAAAAGCTCATAAAAATAAAGTACGGTCCGTATCATCATATATTTTTTTCTTATGAACTCTCTGAGGATGAAATAATTCAACACTATAATTTATTTGATTCTTTCTTTGACAGATTTAAATTTCGTTGGTATCGAGTCAAGGATACTGATATGTACCGCAATGTTACGCAGCATCCCTATATACCTACCGAAAATTTAACAATTGGTTCTTATGTATCACCTTGTGGTAACTACTCTGCCAAACTAACGAAACTATAGATTATTTTGAAGCAAAATCTCTAGATCAGAACTATACCTGAAGTTTTGTCCAATAGGTTGATTTTTGTGTTTTCCGATGCTAGGGGATTTAGTCAGTCCTGGACGCATGGTAAAGGTGTAACAAGGCTTTGAGTATTCGTAGGGTGCGCAATGCGCACCTTACACCTACCAATCGAGAGCAAATTTAAGTTAAATCAATTCGTATTTAATCCTGTACAGCCAAAATTGTTATAAGATCGAGGTGGTTTTTAGTGTGAGAGTGGAGACATTTGTGAGCCAACAAGATATTTTAAATTTAGCAAAAGAAGGCGATGCCAAGGCGATCGCCTTTCTGATCGGTCAAGCATTACAAAGCTTTGGCGTCACGGCTAAAGCCAGTCGCGCATCAGACAGCCTGCATTTGCTACTGGAAGGAGAACACTTGCCGGCTAAAGAAGCCTGCATCAGAGTCGCAGTCAAAGGCTTGCAGCGACTGCAACCAAATAACGTATGTTCCCTGACAATTTACGGGCGAAAGATTGGCCGTCAATTGCCTGCTTGGACTCAAAGGGTAGAATTAAAAAAACCCTTGACTTCCGAGCCCGCAAGTGCATCGGCTTCCGCAATTTCTGCGGCTTTGCAAAAAATAGAAAAAACCCCCAATATCAGAAGTACGGCGACTCAAACCATAGAAAAATCGCCACCAAAACCAGCTACAATTGAAACTCCAAAACCAACCAGCCAGCCACAGCCACGGCCACAGCCACAGCCACAGCCACAGCCACAACCACAACCACAGTCACAGTCACAACCACAAAAACCAGAATTGGTGGCCAGCAAACCTAAAAAATCTGGGCTTTCAATCGGTACTCTCAGCNNCCTGATTTTAGTTCCCATATCTGGCTTGGTTCTAGGTTCTCAACTGTACAAATCCTCAAGCACCGTTGCTAATAACCCTCAAACGGCAAAGCCTGCGGTACAAAAAGTACGCGCGGCGCAGC
>DMYK01000597.1:2574-3642 GCA_003483675.1 Microcoleaceae cyanobacterium UBA11344 | reverse complement strand
CCTCTCCCAGCTCCAAAATCACCCTCTCAGGCTGCACAAAAACCTGTCAATCTACCAGTAACAGTCAGCATCAAAGCAGTTGGAGACATCATCCCCGGCACGAATTTTCCCTACAACAAACTGCCAGAAAAAAAGGAGCTTTTATTTGAGTCAGTCAAACCGTACCTTAAAGGCGCTGATATTCTGTTTGGCAATTTTGAAAGCACGATGACCGATTATCCTTACAGTTCCAAAGGAGGCGGCGGAGGTATGCTGTTTGCTTTTCGGACGCCTCCGAGTTATGCCAAAATCTTGAAAGAAGCTGGCTTTAATATTTTGAATATTGCCAACAATCATTCTTACGATTTTAACGAGCAGGGATTTAATGACACGATTAAAAACATTGAAAGCAACGGCATGAAGTCCGTTGGAAAAAAAGGTCAAATTGTCTACAAAAATGTCAAAGGTGTGAACTTTGCTTTTATCGGTTTCAGCAACTATGGCGAAGTTCACAATTCCTTACTGGAGCTGAAAGCGGGGTCAGAACTTGTCAAAAAAGCTAAGGAAAAGGCGGATATTGTAGTGATCTCAGTTCATGCTGGAGCTGAAGGAACGGGTGCTCTCAATGTCAGAAATAAAACGGAATTATTTTACGGAGAAAACCGAGGAAATATGGTTTTGTTTTCGCGAACTATGATTGATGCGGGAGCGGATTTGATTTTGGGACATGGCCCGCACGTTACGAGAGCTTTGGAACTTTACAAAGGGAAATTGATTGCGTATTCGCTGGGTAATTTTATGGGATACCGCACCCTCTCGACGGCTGGAGAACTCGGTCAATCTCTGATTTTGGATGTGAAAATGAATCCAAAAGGGGATTTTGTTTCTGGTAAGATTATCCCAGTAAAACTTGATGGGCGGGGCCTTCCTTCTGTGGATGAGGATTTTAGGAGTGTGGGGTTGATTCGTAGTCTTACGAAAAGCGATTTTCCGAATACTGGTTTGAAAATTGATGACAAGGGGCTAATTTTGAAAAAATAGATTTGGTAAGTAATATCAAGTCCGCTGGCAGAGTTGTCATTCTGCTGG
>DMYK01000597.1:0-2458 GCA_003483675.1 Microcoleaceae cyanobacterium UBA11344 | reverse complement strand
GGGAATTGGGAATTGGGAATTAGTTATTAATTCTTAATTCTTAATTCTTCCTACCAACAAATAACCCACAAATAACCAACTGCCAACTGCCAAATTACTACTCATAAATCATCGCTTTCAGAGCTTCTTTCATCTCCTCTGTTGTTGTCGTCGCCGTACCGAATTGACGCACGACAATGCTAGCGGCTAAATTGCCCAAAACCGCCGCTTCCCAACCAGATGCACCGACGCACAAAGCTAAAGTCATTGCCGCTACTACTGTATCTCCAGCACCGGTTACGTCAAATACATCAGTCTTGTTAAAAGGGGGAATATCCCAACTTTGAATTGAAAATTCCCCGGATTGGCAAGTCGAGGTTGGAGGTGAGTTTTTGATGGCTTCAACCTTCACCCTTTCAAATAAAGTCATCCCTTCTTCACCGCGAGTAATTAGGATTTTTTGAGCTTGAGTTAAGTTCAACAAATCGCGTCCTGCTTGCATTAAAGTGGGAGAATTATTAATAGCATATCCGACTGCTTGTTCTGCTTCTGGCAAGTTCGGAGTAAATAACATTGCTCCAGAATATCGCTGCAAATTTGTTTGAGCATCCACAATTGTTTTACCACGAACAACAGCCGATTCGATCGCCAAATTAGTCAACACTCCGTCGCCGTAGTCGGAACAAACCACTGCATCTACTGTCGGTATTTGCTGGCGGATATAATCTGCTAATTGTAACTGCAAATCTAAATTTGGTAACTCGTCGGATTTGCGATCGACTCGGACAATTTGCTGAGTCACCGACTGCCGCGCGTGCCCGGAAATGCGAGTTTTGGTAACAGTTGGACGCTGGGAATCGACGAAAATGCCAGCCGTATCAATTCCCGCAGCCTCAAAAATATCGCACAAAGCCTTTCCTTGGTCATCTTTTCCCACCAAACCAGCAACTTTTACTTGGCCTCCCAGTTTGGCTAAATTATAGACAGCATTTGCGCCACCTCCGGGTACTTGCCGAGTATTTTCGTAGCGCAAAATCAACACTGGTGCTTCGCGGGAAATTCGCTCTACTTGTCCGGTAACAAACTCGTCCAAGGTCAAATCTCCGATCGCTAATACCCGTGCTTGATCGAAACAGTCTAATCTTTTCAATAATTGCTCAGTTGAGGCACGCAGTTGAGGCAAAAAATCGGAATAGTCGTTAGTCATGTACAAAAAAATGAGACTGAGGAGTTGATAATTGAGTGCGGGACGATCGGCAAATAAAAATGTTCAGCTAAAGATTAATAATAATTTCCTCCCTGTTTTGATGTTGAACTTTTAATTGATTAGAGAAACTTTCAAGGTGTGAAAGTTGTCTTCTACCTTCTACCTTCGGAAAGCAGCATTATTTCGACTTCATTTGCTTGATGATAGTAATCACCTGAGTCATTTGTTTCTTGAGTGTGTCAATTTCAGCTTGCATTTTGGCCATTTTCAGCGTCATCGCCTGAATTTCAGCAGCACCTGCTCCCGAACTCGGTGCGGCAGCAGGGGTGGCTGGGGCTTCTGGTACTGGTTTCTTTTTAGCCAATACCATCGCTAATTTAATCGCCTCGGTTAGCTGCTTTTTCTCGAAGGGTTTGGCGATAAATGCAAAAAAATGCTTCTCAAAGGGTTTAGGAATTTTCTCCATTACTTCTTCTTCCCTACCAGACATGATCACCAAGGGGATCTTGGAAAGTTCGGGATGGGCTTGAACTTTTTGATACACTTCCCAACCGCTGACTTTTGGCAGTAGGAAATCTAACATAATTAGATTGGGACGGGCTTCACGGATCAGCTTTAGTCCCTCTTCCCCGTCTCTTGCTTCTAGAACTTCACAGTTACCCTGGGGTAACATCTCTCGGACTCGGACGCGGATGACCCTACTGTCATCGATGACTAAGATTTTTTGACCAGCCACGACTGACTCCTTCAGTAATGAATGATGATTCGCAACCTTCAGTATATCCCTAACAGAATTCTACCCAGAATCGTTTCTGAGTTGAGTTTTTGCTACAACTGAGGGCGATTTTGATTTTGGGCAGGATTCCTGCAAAGTTCAGGGACTTTGATTTCGGATACGATCGAAAGCATTAACCCGATCGCACTTAATATTATGCCATCCCAAGCCCCTCAAACTCCCGCAGCCAAAGTAAGTTCCGCCCAAATGCGGGCTGAAATTGAGCTGATGCCGGAGTGGCTGCGCCGCCCCATTGGCAAAGCTAGCGAACTCTCCGAAGTGCAAAAAATCATTAAGCAGCGGCAAATTCACACAATTTGCGAGGAGGGCAGATGTCCCAACCGGGGCGAGTGCTACGCCCAAAAAACGGCAACTTTTTTGTTAATGGGGCCAACTTGCACCCGCGCCTGTGGATTTTGTCAAGTAGATAAAGGTCATTCTCCCATGCCCCTGGACCCCGAAGAACCGCAAAAAGTAGCGGAAGCAGTAAATCTGCT
>DMYK01000639.1:6786-6922 GCA_003483675.1 Microcoleaceae cyanobacterium UBA11344 | reverse complement strand
AAACAGTGCCAAACTCGCGCCTCCCCAAAACCACAGCATTAACCCAGAAGCATTTTCCTCCGGGTGTGGTAGTATTAACACGCGGAAACAGATTTCCTCGGTAATACCCGGAGTTAACAAACAACCAATTAGCACG
>DMYK01000639.1:0-6735 GCA_003483675.1 Microcoleaceae cyanobacterium UBA11344 | reverse complement strand
GCGATCGCAGTGTAAACCACCACGAGCCTAGCTGCAACCAGCCAATCAGTGAAATCGGGAATAGTTGAAAAAGCAATGCTGACTCGCCGTGCAAGTAATGCTAAGTAATTAGTCATTTGTGATTTATTATTTGTGATTTTAGGACTTACACATAAACTAATTTTGTAGGGTGCGCACTGCGCACCTTACGGCTACAAATAGTGTTGCAAAGCAGTAGGGTGCGCACTGCGCACCTTACAGTAGGGTGCGCACTGCGCACCTTACAGTAGCACTGCGCACCTTACAGTAGGGTGCGCACTGCGCACCTTACGGCTACAAATAGTGTTGCAAAGCAGTTTTTGCATAAGTCCTGATTTGTTATTTGTTGTTGGGCATTTTTTGTCATCCTTTATTGGTTTTTTTTAGTTGCTCAAACAACTTCGCAACCTTTGTTAAATCTTTATCTCCTGGGGCTATTTCTACACCGCTAGAAAGGTCAACACCGCTAAAATTATTGTCTGACAAACTGGCGATCGCACTTAACACATTATCAGGCCTCAAACCGCCAGCCAGCAACCAAGGACAGCTTGGTCGAAACTCTGCTAACATCTGCCAATCGAGGGTTTTGCCAGTACCGCCGAGTTGTTCGGGATGATAAGCATCCAGCAGTAAAGTATCGACATGAGTAGCGTAAACAGCCGCAGTGTCTAAAGTTTCAGAAGTCTTGACTCTCAGGGCTTTGATCATTTCAATTCCCGGCAAAAACTCCCGCAGTCGATCGCAATATTCCGCTGTTTCATCTCCGTGCAACTGCACGCCTGTTAAATTTGACTCTGCCACTACTTGACAGATATTATCTATTGTGCTATTAGCAAAAACACCAATGCGATCGACATTTTCGGGCAACTGCTCAACAATTAGCCGAATCGTTTCTGGGCTGACATAGCGGGGCGAAGCCGGCACGCAAATAAACCCCAAACTCTGCGCTCCCAAACGGGCGATCGCAATTCCTTGCTCTACTTTAGTGATCCCACAAATTTTCACCCGCACTCCGACTCCTCCGTTCCCACTTTGTGTCAAAATATAAATGAATTGTTAACTATTAAAACAAATTGTAGTTTAAGGCTAAATGCTTCTTATAATTTTGAAACTCAAATTATCTGTGAAAACAGGAGAATAACAACGTGATTTACTCTTCATTACTATTAGCAGTACAATCAACCACTCCCTCAACGCCAGAGTGGTCACCTATGGTAGCACTAACAATGATTTTGTGCAACTTACTGGCGATCGCGATCGGGTACTACGGCATCTCCAAGCAAAACCGAGGCAAAGGCCCAGCTTTACCCCTTGTCATGCCTGGAATGTTCAAAGGCTTTGGGATACCGGAATTGCTGGCAACAGCCAGCTTTGGTCACTTGCTGGGGGCTGGAGTAATCTTAGGCTTAGGAAACGCCGGAGTTCTGTAAAAATAAGGAGAAGCGGAAGGGGAAGGGGAGGGGAAGATATAATAGAAACTCTTCCTTATTCTCCTTTTCCAGGAAAACTTCATGCAGACAGGTTGGCGAATCGGCTCTTTATTTGGCATCCCACTACTGATAGATTACTCGTGGTTGATAATTTTAGTCCTAGCAACCAGCGAATATGCTAGCAGTTACCGCAATGGGGGGCCTGTGCTCTCGTGGAGTGCGGGATTGGCAATAGCTTTGCTGCTGTTTGGTTCCGTACTGCTGCACGAATTGGGACACAGTTTAGTGGCAATGTCGCAAGGCATTAAAGTCAATTCTATTACCCTATTCTTATTTGGTGGAGTTGCATCTATCGAATCGGAATCAAAAACTCCCGGTCAAGCTTTTCAAGTAGCCATCGCCGGCCCTCTCGTCAGCTTCGGGATATTTTTAATCCTCGGTTTAGGCTCTCAAGTTCTGCCTCCGACCAATTTGTTAGCATCTTTAGTAAAAAGCATAGCAGAAAGGGTAGCAGAAATCAATCTAGTTTTGGGATTATTTAACTTAATTCCCGGTTTGCCCTTGGACGGAGGACAGGTTTTAAAAGCAGCTATTTGGAAAATAACTGGCTCTCGATTTGCCGGTGTTCGCTGGGCGGCAAAAACCGGACAAGTTTTAGGTTGGTTGGCCGTTGCTTTCGGATTAGCTTTATGCTTATTGGCGGGCGAGTACGGCGGTTTGTGGATTGCACTAATCGGCGGGTTTGCCATTCGTAATGCCACTGCTTATAGTCGATTTACTTCCCTACAAGAAGCCTTGCTCAAAACCACAGCATCTGATGCCATGAGCCGCGAATTTCGAGTCGTAGATGCAGATTCTACCTTGCGAGAATTTGCCGATCGATATTTGTTAGAAGTCAATCCGTTTCCATTTTACGTGGCCGCGGCCCACGGGCGAGATTTGGGCTTAGTGTCGATCGACGATATCCGCTTCACAGAACGCAGTCAGTGGCCAATTCAGACTCTGCACAACATTTTGAAACCACTGGAAAAAACCACCACAGTCTCAGAAAAAGCATCCCTCGCTGAAGTAATCAACACTATGGAATCGGGTCAATTGCCCCGAATCATCATCCTCTCGCCCATAGGTTCAGTAGTGGGTACGATCGATCGGGGCGACGTGGTTAAAGTTTTGGCAAAACACCTCAAACCCACAATTTCTGAAGCCGACATCAAGCGCAGCAAAGAAGAAAACAGCTATCCGCAGGGATTGCAATTAAGTGCGATCGCCAAAACCGCACAAGATTAGAATTGGGCATCAGTCAGGAGGCATCTATGACTAGAGGATTTTAGATTTTGGATTTTGGATTTTGGATTAAAAGAAGAACAAGCCCCCCGGATTCATCGGCGCGGACCATCTAAAATCTCCAAATCTCAAATCCAATTCCATGATCTCAAATCCCCAATCCAAAATTATTTGAAAAATTAAGATGTGGCGCAATTTTTCAACGAGAGTTGAAAAAAAAATATCATGCCCAAAATTTTGCAGCAATTTCATCATCAGTGGAAGCAGCGAGGCTGGAGTTGGAAAAACTTAACTCATTCCTTCCCCTTCGCTGACTTGCAACCTTTAATTATTACCTGCATTGCCGTCACGGGAACCCTATTGGGAGTGCGGCATTTAGGGTGGTTGCAGCCCTTGGAATTAAAGGCTTTCGACGTGATGGTGCTGTTGCGTCCCGATGGGGGTGCTGACCCCAGGTTGCTGATAGTTCAAGTCACAGATCAGGACATTCATGCTGTGAATAAATGGCCAATTAATGATGGCGTTTTAGCAAAAGCGATCGCCGAATTAGCGCGTCTTGAACCCACAGCTATTGGCCTAGATATAATTCGCGACATTCCCTACGAACCGGGGAATGCAGCATTAGTAAATCAATTGAAAAACCCCAAAGTATTTCCCATTACCTTCATCGGTAACTCTGAATACGATCGAGTGCCACCACCTCCTAACATACCAGAAAAGCGGGTAGGATTTAACGATTTAGTAGTCGATCCAGATGGTATAGTGCGTCGTAATTTGATGTTTGCTGGCGATGGTAAAACGACGCTGAACTCATTGTCAATGCGGCTAGCTTTTGCCTATTTTGACAGCAAAAAGATCGATGCTAAACTCACAGAAAACAACGAGATTCTGGTCAACAAAACAACATTTTCACAGTTGCGATCGGACTCAGGAGGTTATCAGAACATTGATGCCCAAGGCTATCAAGTCATGCTCAATTACCGCTCTGCTGAAAATATAGCAAAGACCGTGACACTAACTCAAGTATTGGAGGGAAAAGTTGACCCCAAATGGGTGAAAGGTAAAATAGTGATCATAGGCGTTACAGCCTTAACCGTAAAAGATCTCTTTTCCACCCCTTACAGCGCTACCGCCAACGGAAACCGCCCGATGGCTGGGGTATTAATTCACGCAACGGCTACTAGCCAAATTCTCAGCGCAGTTTTAGACGGTAAAGGGCTATTTTGGTATTGGGATGAATGGCAAGAAATACTCTGGATTGCTGTTTGGAGTGCTGTGGGCGGCTGTTTAGCTTGGCGGTTAGAAAATTCCCTGAGTTTGATGGGAAGCGCGATCGCATCTGGCGGCTCATTATTCGGATTCACATTGTGGCTATTTATGCAACAGGGATGGATACCTCTCACGGCCCCTGGATTGGCACTTTTAATCACCGCAGGAGTTGTTGTTACCTATAAGTATGAGCAGTCGAAGCAACAGCAAGAGATTGTGATGAAATTATTAGGACAACAAACTTCACCGGCGATCGCAAATGCCCTGTGGAAAGAGCGCGTCCATCTACTCCAGTCTGGGTTATTACCAGGGCAAAAAGTGACTGCTACCATCATACTCACCGACTTACAGGGCTTTAGTACAATCTCCGAAAAACTACCACCAGAAGTAGTAATGAGTTGGTTAAATGAGTATTTATCAGCAATGGCCCAAGAAGTCCAAGAACATCAAGGCGTGATTAATAAATTTACCGGAGATGGAATGCTGGCGGTATTTGGCGTACCCATTCCCCGCACAACCCCAGAAGAAATTGCAGAAGATGCTCGCCTCGCCGTATCTTGCGCTCTAGCCATCAGTGCCCGTTTACCACAAATGAATCAAAATTGGGGCGATCGCGGTTTACCGGCAGCAAAAATGCGAGTAGGAATCTTTACAGGGCTTGTGATGGTAGGTAGTTTGGGAGGCACAACCCGTTTAGAATATGGAGTGATCGGCGACAGTGTAAATATTGCCTCTCGGCTAGAAAGCTGCGAAAAAGATCGGCAAGAGGACAATTGCCGGATATTGATTGCAGAAGAAACTTTACAGCATCTAGCAGATAAATTTGACGTAGAATCTTGGGGAGCTTTATCGTTAAAAGGCCGGGAACAAAAAGTTAATGTCTACCGCATTTTGGGAATGAAAAAGAAATAACAAGACAGAATCAATCCCTCAAAAATTAATGAAGCGAATGAAAAGAATTACTAAGTTTCTCCTCAATCTGACATCCGTTAGCTCAATGCTATTGATAGCAACACTTAATGCTTCCCAATTTGCAGTTATGGGACAGGTGAATCCAAACGTACCGGACAAGCCACGCACTCAATCGGGAGGGCCACGCTTCGTTCAGCCTAATGAAGAGCCGCTACCGGGCCATCTACAGAGAGCGACGCGCAGAATAGGTAAATGCGAGAAAGGTAAGATCAAGCTAACAGCATTAGTACCAGAAAATCACATCGGACGGACTGTTTCGGAATATCCTGTATTCTTTTTCTACTTGCCTGAAACAGAGGCACAACTAGCCGAGTTTGTCCTGCAAGATGAAAACGGGAACCTGATTTATCAAACTACCCTAAAAATTAACAATTCATCAGGAGTCATCGGCGTTAGTATCCCCGCCAATAAAAATGTGTCGCCCTTGCAACTAGGCAAAAATTACCGTTGGTCTGTGGCATTGATTTGCGACACTGAAGACAGATCCGCAGATGTGTTGGAAACAGGTATTGTGCGTCGAGTTGAACTCAGTGCAGATATCCGCAGTCAATTAGATCAGGCTAATTCGCGCGATAAAGCTGTTATTTATGCTCAGAATGGGATTTGGCAAGATGCCCTGATCACTCTAGCAGCGGCTCGTCGTGCTAATCCTAATGATGCACAATTAGCGGCTGATTGGAAAAGCTTGCTAGATTCAGTAAAATTGAGCGAAATTGCGGGTGAGGCGATCGTTAAAATTGAGCCGCAGCAATAGTTTATTACCCGAAATCAGGAGACGGCATTGCCGTTTCCCTACATTATTTTGGGGTAGGGAAACGGCATTGCCGTCTCCGACTTTGCTATCGCGATGTAACTGAACTTGATCTAAGAAGCTCTGAAATAGCGAGCCATTCCGAATCGGAAAGCGGCTGCACTTTCAAATCTATTGCAAAACAGCGACAAGCCGCCGCCATCAAAACATCAATTACAGTTTCAATCAAATCATTTCCCCCTTCAGATAGAGGTAAATTCACAGGAATTAATTGCTCTCCAAAAACTTGATAAAACAAATCAAAATCCGGCTGCAAACGCATAGAACCGTGCTGCAAAATAGCATCACCCCTGCGTAATTGGGCACTACCAATTAACTTATAGCCATCAGGTGTAACTAAATCTGCACCCGTCGCAGTACCAAAACAATTCGGATTGTGAATATAACCCCTTCCCGCATCCCCATAGTGCAATTCCAAACCCATTTCCCGCCAACCCTCAATCAAAAACTCGCAGATATTCTGATAAGCTTTTAGACGATCGCCTGCAAATCCCGACGACACAACCGCATAAGTTAAATCCCCCTGGTGGAGTACCGCGCGCCCGCCACTGGGACGTCGCACCAACTCCACAGGAATTCCCCCGAAAGAGAGATGCGGCCAAAAATCCGGGTATCGGCGCTGGTGATAGCCCAAAGAAATCGCCGCCGGTGCCCAAGTATAAAATCGCAGAGTTGGCGGAATTTTGCCAGCCAGATGCTGTTCCAGCAGCCATTGGTCGATCGCCATCTGCACCGCCCCAGACGCTGACAGCAGCGGAATTACACGCCAAACAGAATTAGCCATCAATCTCTATTCCTCAGTTTGTACTCAATAATTGACAGAATGTTTTAAAATTAGTAGTAGTCATTGGAGCCTGTGAAAGTAAATTCGTGTAAATTTTACAGAGCCGCTGCTGTAGAAATAATTAGGAAAAATAATTGTAGAACCATGAGCAACAGTGTAATTGTCAT
>DMYK01000184.1 GCA_003483675.1 Microcoleaceae cyanobacterium UBA11344 | reverse complement strand
TGATCGTGTTGAATCGAAAAAAATAATTTTAATGGAGTTTAATAGCAAGTGAAATTTAGGGTACTCGAAACACTAATTGCTAGTTCTATTCTTATATCAATTTCATCCTTGTCATCTGCTCAAAGTAATCAACAAGATTCTACAATTCTACCCACAGGAACTTACTACTCTCAAGGAACCATGTTCAATAATTCCCGGAGAGAAATTGCACATAAAAACAATAGAATCTGTATTAAGATTGTCAATGGTCCTGCAAATCCTTACAAGGGAGTGGAAGATATCACAATTAGCAGCGTGTCTTTTCAAAAGGGGAAATTCTATATTGATGCTACCGGAGAAGAGTTAATCTTAGAAAAAAATGGAAAAGTAATAAATAGTGGTCGTGGTGGTGTATGGGACTATAGAGGCACCTCACCAGATCCCAGGAGTCAACCTATACAGGCTCAAAAAATGGCAGAGTGTGTAGCGGCTCAAGGACGATATGTACAGAAGATGCGAGGAATATCCATCTCAGGAATCGATTTTCCCAAGCATTAACCATGATCGACATAGGTGGGGGTTGGATGGGGGACTAGGCGCAAGCTAGGCTGAGCCTTTGTTCTATAATGACTTGACGGATGCGGTTGAGTAGGGCTTCCCAAATTGCGTCGGCGCTTTGGACGGGATACTTGAAATGTTCCAGGTCATACTGTACGATGATTTCTAGGGGTGCGAGAGTTTGCTGGTTTCGACAACTGGCAATTGTGGCGATCGCCTCCTGCTGCCATCTGGCAAATAGTCTGTAGCTGAAAAAGGAACTGCATTTTTGTCCTTTCTGGTTCAGATAGACGACTATTACTTGATGTTGTTTGGGGTAGACTTTGACTATGCGGTTTACGGGCATTCTTAGGGCTTCGGCTGCTTCTATTTTGGAGATTTGCCAGCACTGGGGTTTTAGCCAACCGGAGGCTGTAAGGCTTTGACGGGTTTTGCGTGTCTTGCGAGTCATTTTTACTCCCCCGGATTTGCTAAAAATAGAATTATGATTTCAAAACTATTTACATTTTAACTGGTAAACTTTTTGCTGTCAAGCAAGAAAGACAAATTTGTTGGTAGATAAGTAAACTAGGAGTTGTGTTGATCTGGTGACTAATACTGTGGATGCAGAAGCTAGGAAGAAACTGAGCGAAGTTGTTAAATTAGCGCGGGGCTCGATGAGTCTGACCGCTTTTGGCAAGCTGTTGGGAGTTTCCGCTGCTTCTGTCTTGTATTGGGAAAAGGGGCAGGTACTTCCAGATACGAAAAATTTGGCTCAGATTGCGACAAGAGCAGGCTTTACGATGGAAGAGCTCATGGCTCATCTCGAAGGCAAGCCGGTGCAGGAACCTCTGGATACCAACGAGCTGCTTAAGAAAATTCAATGTATGCCACTGAGTGACTTAGCGGTGATTGTTCGAGCTGGTATGGAGCGACTGGCTGCTGCTGCTGTAGCTTCTGGGAAGTATGGTTGATGTAGATAGACCAGTTTACTTGTAGGTACGATCGCATAGCTTTTAAGTCGTGAACATCCAAAATAGACAAAAACTTAGTGAAATCATCAAAACTGCTCGTGGCTCTATGAGTCAACGAGCGTTTGGCAAGCTTTTGGGCGTTTCGGCTACGGCTGTTCAGCTTTGGGAAAGGGGCGATACGGTTCCCGATACTGAAAACTTGGGTAAGCTCGCAGCGAGAGCCGGCTATACTCTGGAAGAGTTTCTCAGCTTTTTGGACGGCAATCCAGTTTCACAACCACCAGAAATTAACGATATTGTCAAAAAAATTCAGTTTTTGCCTCTGAGTCAGGTGGCGCTAATTGGCAAAGCTGTAGCGGATAGATTCGCTGCGTCGGCTGAGGCTGCTGGAGAATGAGTATTAAGCAGATTTATCTGTAAACTGGGAGTTGTGTTTATCTGGTGACTAATACTGTGGATGCAGAAGCTAGGAAGAAACTGAGCGAAGTTGTTAAGCTAGCCCGTGGCGACCTGAGTTTTAGCGCTTTTGGTAGGCTATTGGGAGTCTCTGGGTCTGCTGTTCAGTATTGGGAAAAAGGTCGGGTACTCCCGGATACGAAAAATTTGACTCAGATTGCGGCAAGAGCGGGTTTTACTATGGAAGAGTTGATGGCTCATCTCGAAGGTAAGCCAATGCCGGAACCTGTTAATACCAACGAGCTGCTCAAGAAAATTCAATGTATGCCAATTAGTGAATTAGCCGTGATTGGTAGAGCCGTGATGGATAGACTCGCGGCGGCGGCTGAGTCTTCTGGGAAATATAGTTGATTTATGAGTTCGTAAGTAGACTTGTAGGTGCGATCGCATAGCTTTTAAGTCGTGAACATCCAAAATAGACAAAAACTTAGTGAAATCATCAAAACTGCTCGTGGAACAATGAGTCAACGAGCGTTGTATGCCACACCTGAGTTTTTATGCGATCGCGATATGCTGTGGATGCAAAGTGTGACGATGGGATATCGTGATTATTTTAAAAGGGTTTTAAAAGGTGTTTATGGAAATCTGAAGCCCGGTTAATGTATAAGTCTGTGTCGCTGAAGGCAAAATTTCTCAGAGTAACCGGGTTTATGCTTTTGAGTCTGAGCTAATTCCAATATCCTAGCCTAAAATATCTTTGAGGAAGCTGATGAAGCTTTGTCCGCTCAAAATTTCCGTTGCGATCAAAGAAACGAATCCAATCATTGCAAAACGTCCGTTAACTTTCTCGGCGTACTTGGTGAAACCGGTGCTGACGTTGGCGTCTACATACATCGTGGGTTCGATCGCGAAGTTGTTCATCAGGCCTTGGTCATCTACCATCAGGTTACGTGAAGTCATGTGCTTTTCCTTGTTTTGTTGCTTTATGTAAACTAATGTAACAGAGTGTTAACTTATATTACAGTGACTTGACGCATGAAAGTTTGTGATGCTAATCACAAGAGTTGGTAAGTAGGGCTTGGGCGGGCCCGAAGCCCACCCCACAAGAGCTTGAAACTCTCGCTACGCGGGCATCGAACCCGATCGCCCAATTAAATCCAAATATCTAAGAGCTCACTTTACACTGAGAACGATTATCATTAAATTTATGAGTCAACCTACAATCACCGCCGTAGCGGGCCCGCCCGGAAGTGGCAAAACAACCTGGATTCGACAGCAGCTAGCCGCCGAAACATCCCCAGCACTATATTTCAGTCCCGGAACCGGCAATGTGCCGATCGACCAAACCTGCATCGCCGCCGAATTCCCCCAAATCAAAACCCTGACAGACGGCGAAGAGTCCCTACTCGCGAAACACCTGCAAAACGGCGTTTCAGCCTACATCGAACTGGGATTTCACCTGAAACTGACAACACTAGAAAACCTGCTCCAAAGCTTCCCCAGTCGTCGGATCGCCGTTGTGCCCACAGACATCAAAGACACCGAATGGCATCAGTGGGGTGATGTGATTGTCGAAGGAATAGCCGTTAGTGGCGAACCAGAAAAACTATCAATTTGGCGCAGCCCCACCAGCCGACAAGTCCTCGATCCAGCCAGCCTCGATATGTTCTGGTACCAAGAAATGACTCAGGGAGCCTACGGCAAAATCCACCGAGCCAAAGGCATTTTTGACATAGCCGACGGGCGATCTTTTTACTTCGATTTCGCCGCGAAATTCCCAGAAACCGCCCACGAAGAATTGCCACTTCCCCGCTGGCTCGAAGGCCGCCCCCAAAGATTTAGCGGCATAGAAATAGTCGGCGAAAATCTCGACGAAACAGCATTAGGACAAACCCTAGAAGATTGCTGTCTCTCCGAAACAATCATGTTGAATTACCAACAACAAGTCAAACAATCACTTTCATTAGGAGAAGAAACAAAATGAAAATAGCAGTTATGTCCTGCATTCACGGCAACTACGAAGCCTTAAATGCAGTTTTATCAGATATTGACGAACAACAAGCCGACAAAATCTTTTGTCTCGGAGATTTAGTCGGATACGGCCCCAATCCCCACGCCGTTGTAGAAATGATTCGTTCCCTCGACATTCCCACTTGCGTCGGCTGTTGGGATGAAGATATCGTCGAAGGTTTGAACTCCTGCGAATGCAGCTATCCCTCAGTTTTAGCCGAAAAAAGAGGCAAATTAGCTCACGAATGGACTAACAATCAAATCTTCCCAGAAACGCGAGAATATTTAGCCACTTTGCCGCACAGTTTGCGGGAAGACAATATGTGTTTTGTTCACGGTAGTCCTCACAGCAATCATGAATATTTACTGCCAACAATGGATGCTTTTTCTGCCTTAGAACGAGTATTTTCGGCGGGTGCTGACGTGCTGTTTTGCGGTCACACTCATGTACCCTACGTCCGCACTTTAGATGCTGGAAATATGCAGGTTCGAGTCAGCGGGCCGAGCATTGAAGGAGACAAAGATTTAAGTTTTACTGCTCCTTTAAAGCGGATTGTGAATGTTGGTTCTGTAGGAGAACCGCGCCACGGTAGACCGAATGCTACCTACGTTATTTACGATGTTGATGCTCAACAGGTGACATTGCGAGAAGTGGAATATGACTATCAAGCTACTTGCGCTGCAATTATTGAAAAAGGTTTGCCGCCGATTTTTGCATGGCGTTTAGCTAGAGGTTTGGAATATGCCGAAAGAGCGGATGACCCGACTCATGTTTGTGAGAGATAGCTATTAGTCATTAGTCGGTATGTCATTGCGAGGAACGAAGCAATCGCCAAAACTTGAGATTAGTTCATTAAAGAGGTAGATTGTGATTTACCGTTGGGTGGGGGCGGGTTTATGAGATTGTTAGTTTTTGGCGATTATGGTTGGTAAAACCCGCCCCTACAAATTTTTGACATTGGTGTAAGATATCCGTTCAAAACAAACTCCGAAAAAAACCTTGAGAAATAGCAACAATTAAAATACATGAAAAACTGGGCAATATTAAGTGGGATTGAAGGAAATTTGATAGCTTATGAAGCTGTGATAGCTGACATCAAGCGCCAGAGAATTCGCGTTGAGGAATTGTATATCTTAGGCGATTTAGTTGGGCCGAATCCTGAGTGCGAAAAATTAGTTCAGCGAGTTCGATCGCCCAAACGAGGAGAAATCGAACCTCAAATCTGTATCGGTTGGTGGGAAGAACAGTGTTTTAACTTACACGGAATAGGAGCTAGCCCAGATGTGGCAGAATTCCGGCAAAAATATGGTGCTGATACCATTAAGTTGCTCTGGGATTCTGTCAGTCGGAAAACTGTAGAGTGGCTGCGCTCTTTGAATTTTGGTTTTCATGAATTGGATTGTTTGTTGATTCACGGGAGTACGGTTAGCGCGTCTGATGAGCTCACCCCGGATACTCCGCCGCCTGTGATGCTCGATCGCGTGATTCGCGCTGATGCGAATACTTTGTTTTGCGGGCGATCGGGCTTAGCATTTGAGTATCAATTACAGCCAAGTATTATCAATAACTGGGTGCAGACTCTGGACTCTCAGGAGCCACCTGGAACCGTATCTGCAACTGCGCGAAGGGCGATCGGAGTGGGGAATGTCGGGCGCAAAGTTGGAGTAGCAACCTATACTCTCTATAATCCTGACAGCGATCGCATCCAATTTAAAACAGTGCATTATGGAGCAAAAAAGGGATTTCAATCATAATTCCTGTAAGTATTTCCTTGTCGTGTTAAACTGATAATGATTATCGTAGCTAGAATTTATGGTCACATCTCAAGCCCAGTCACAACCAGCTCAAAATCAGATCCAGAAAGACTCCCAAACCTTGCAGCGCCTGCGCCACACCTGCGCCCATATCTTAGCAATGGCAGTGCAAACTCTGTTTCCAGAGACAAAAGTGACGATCGGGCCGACTACAGACAATGGCTTTTACTACGACTTTGATAGAAAACAACCATTTACCCCCGAAGATTTGAGCAAAATTGAGGCAGAAATGCGACGGATTATTCAAGCTAATCTGCCCGTAATTTGCGAAGTTGTAGAGCGGGAACAAATTCGGGATGAAATCATCGAATTAGGGGAACCTTACAAACTAGAAATTCTCGACAATATCCCACTAAATGCGACAATTACTCGTTACTTTATTGGCAATCCCGATGCTGGCAAATTGTCAGATTTAAGTATCAATTCAGAACCTTCTTTACTTGAACCAATTACACTTCCTCCCAGCGAATATTGGTGGGATTTGTGTGCGGGGCCACACCTTAACTTCACAGGCGAAATCAATCCCGATGCTTTGGCTTTAGAAAGTGTTGCTGGGGCTTATTGGCGCGGCGACGAAAAGAAACAAATGCTGCAACGCATCTACGGTACTGCTTGGGAAACACCGGAACAATTGGAAGCTTATTTGCAGCAAAAAGCAGCAGCTAAATTGCGCGATCACCGTAAAATAGGTCAAGAATTAAAGCTATTTAGCATTCAAGAAGATGCTGGGGGCGGTTTAGTATTTTGGCATCCTCGCGGAGCAGCAATTCGCTATATCATTGAGGATTATTGGAGAAAAGCTCACCTAGACTCTGGCTATGAACTGCTTTACACTCCTCACGTAGCAAATCTCGATCTCTGGAAAACATCGGGACATTTTGACTTCTACAAAGAGAATATGTTCGACTCGATGGATGTGGAAGAACAGGCTTACCAAATCAAGCCGATGAATTGTCCTTTTCACGTTTTAACCTACAAACACGAACCGCATTCTTATCGAGAATTGCCCTTGAGATGGGCAGAATTAGGGACTGTTTATCGTTATGAGCGATCGGGAGTTTTGCACGGTTTGATGCGGGTTCGCGGATTTACTCAAGATGATGCTCACATTTTCTGTTTACCCGACCAAATTGCGGATGAGATTCTGGGAGTTTTGCATCTGACAGAACAGATTTTATCAGACTTTGGCTTTAAGAATTATGAGGTGAATTTGTCCACTCGTCCCGCTAAGTCTGTGGGAACTGATGAGGTTTGGGATTTGGCGACAGCAGCTTTGATTGCAGCTTTGGATGCTAAAGGTTGGGATTATGTTACAGATGAGGGCGGCGGCGCTTTCTATGGGCCGAAGATTGATATTAAGATTCAAGATGCGATCGGCAGATTGTGGCAATGTTCTACTATTCAGGTAGATTTTAATTTGCCTGAAAGGTTTGATATGCAATATGTCGCCACTGACGGAACCAAACAGCGACCAATTATGATTCACCGGGCGATATTTGGTTCCTTAGAACGTTTCTTTGGAATTTTGATCGAAAACTATGCCGGAGATTTTCCCCTGTGGTTAGCACCTATGCAAGTGCGACTTTTGCCTGTTAGCAATGACCAAAAAGAATACGCTAAGTCTGTTGCCGATTTATTGAAAAAAGCAGGATTTAGAGTTGAAATTGACCGCAGCGCCGAACGTTTGGGTAAACAAATTCGGAATGCTGAATTAGAGAAAATTCCGGTTGTGATTGTGGTAGGCAAAAAAGAAGTAGCAGAACAAACTTTGAGCGTGCGGACAAGGAAACAGGGAGATATCGGTATGTTAACTATGCCAGATTTGCAAAGTCGGCTACAGTTGGCTGTTGAAGAAAAAGGGACAATTTAGGGTAATTGGATTAGCCTTTTACTTAAAATTAAATGATTTTTAATTGAAGGCTAATTCATAAGCCGATCGCCCAAATTAATTTTAGGGGTTGCAAATTTTCATCAAATGTGCTATTCTCAAAAGTAATCGGTTCTGGTGGAGATCACCCACTAGAGGAAACGGGGAAAGTCCGGTGCAAACCTGGCGCTGTCCCGCAACTGTGATGAAGCGTATAATTGTTTCTTAGTCAGAATGCCCGCCGATTGTATTGTTCACTATTAACCCATCTGCGAGGTACGGATGTATTCAGCATTTTGTTTTCAATTCGATTCTTTTTTAGCTCCGCTGCACGAAGAGCGATTATACTCGTTAACCCATGAGAAACCTGTGGTGGAATTGGTTTCCAGGGGGATATCGTGAGGAAAGAAAAGTTTAGCCCCAACAGTATTATTTAGTTTCAGATGCCAGAAATATTGCTGGGCTTTTGGCTGCTGTAATTTTTAACAGCTTTGTTATATAGCAGTCCTAAATGAGTCGTAAAGTTTTTTACCCCACTCCAACCCTCCCCTTACTAAGGGGAGGGAGTAAGAAATTCACAAATGATTTAGGATTGCTATAGCTCTTAGGAATTACATAAAAAACCCGGTTTCTTCCAAAAATCGTCGGTTTTTTGATAAATATTGAGGCAGAAACCGGGTTTTTGACCCCGTGGTTTCAGGACTGGCTTTGTTAGAAATTTAGATGGTTGTGCCTTTGGCTTACCTTCCAATTTGACAGCTTTTGCGTAGGAAACTTGGCAGCGGATACCACTTGGTTTCCGAGGGAGTTTCTATGGACTGATTAATCTATTGATATCGTTTACGGTTCGGAATGATTTAACCTTACTAGGGCACAGAGGGCACAGAGGAAGAGAAGAGAGAGATGAATAATAATGAATTAACAGAAATACTAATGAATCCAAAATTGCCTGATTTTCAAACTATCCTCACCCGTGTCTCTGTAAATTCATTAGGCAAAGAAGGCGATCGCTTTTCAATTAAACCCTCAATTTCTGCCGATGGCCGCTTCATCGCCTTTGAATCCACTGCTACTAATTTAGTCCCCGGAGATACTAACAATAATTCCGATGTTTTTGTCCGCGATAGATTGACTGAAATTACTACCCGCATCTCAGTTAACTCAACAGAAAATCAAGGGAAATTTGATGCTTTTAACCCTGCTATTTCTGCTGACGGTCGCTTTGTCGCATTTGAATCTAATTCAACGAAATTAGTAGCAGCAGATACTAACAATACATCAGATATTTTCCTGCACGATCGACTTAATGGTAGCACAACCCGCGTCTCCGTAGATGCGACAGGCCAAGAGGGCGATCGCCCTTCACTTAACCCCTCAATTTCCGCCGATGGCCGCTTTGTGGCATTTGAATCTAATTCAACTAACTTAGTCCCAGGAGATACTAACAACAACTCAGACATTTTTATCCGTAACATTGAAACAAATACTACCACTCGCGTCTCGGTAAATTCCACAGGAAATCAGGGAAATATTGGCTCTTTCAACCCCTCAATTTCCGCCAACGGACGCTGGGTTGTTTTTGACTCTTTAGCAGACAACTTAGTAGCGGGAGATACTAACAGCACTAGAGATATTTTTCTACATGAAATCCCGACCAATACTACCACTCGCGTATCGGTAAATTCATCGGGAAATCAGGGAAATTCAGGGTCTATTTCTGCTGCTATTTCTGCTGACGGTCGCTTTGTCGCCTTTGAGTCAAATGCTAGTAATTTAGTCACCGGAGATATTAACGGCACTTCCGATATTTTCGTCCATGACAGGCTGACGAATACTACTAGCATGGCCTCAATTAATTCTACAGGCGATCGCGCTAATAGAAGCTCCTTTAAACCATCGATCTCTGCTGACGCTAGATTCGTGGCTTTTGACTCTTTAGCTGACAACCTAGCGCCCGCAGATACCAACGGCACTAATGATATCTTTGTGCGCGACAGAGACACAGCCACAACAACTCGCATCTCAGTCAATTCCGAGGGTCAAGGTGCCGATATAACATCCTTCAATCCGGCTATTTCTGCGACGGGAAATGTTGTTGCTTTTGATTCTTTTGCTACTAATTTAGTCCCTCAAGATACTAACAGTAGCAGAGATGTTTTCATCTCTCACCCTGTTGCTGTCAGCAGCGGCACTTCCGAGAATGATACGCTGATTGGGAATGCAGACGACGACGGGATTTCTGGCGGCAAAGGCGACGATTTTTGGGACGGCAAATCAGGTGGCGATACCCTATTCGGCGGTAGGGGAAATGATACCCTCAATGGCGGAGATGGGGATGACATCTTACTCGGAGGAAAGGGGCGCGACAAATTTATTTTGCAATTACAACAGGGAAGTGATGTGATTAGCGATTTTAAAAATGGCGAAGATTTGTTCTTGTTAACAGGTGGCTTGACTTACGACCAAATTCGTGTATTTCAGACAAAGGATGGTGCTGCGATCGCCTTAGTTACCAACGGTGAAATCCTAGCCCTCCTCCCAGATTTACCTGCCAACTTACTCGGATTTGAGGCTTTTACCTCAGTTTAGCAAGCATTCTGGGTCGGTTAACCAAAAATTTCCAACACAATGAGAATGATTCTCACAACTATGATAAGATGATAAAACAAGACTTAAACTCCTACGCTGTCTGTAGAGGGCCTCCTTGTGCGATCGCCCCTACAGATACACATTTCCCTCACTTTTACCACAGATAGTCAAAAGTTTGGGAAACAGCCCAAATCACAATCAAGGTGTTTAGGAACAAGTAAAATGGCAAATATAACAGGCACAAACAGTAACGATTCACTGAATGGAACTCCACAAACAGATGCAATTTTCGGCTTAAATGGAGATGACACAATTAGCGGCTTGCAAGGTCAAGATACGCTGTACGGAAATAGTGGCAACGATGTCATCAACGGCGGTGAAAGCGGTGACATTTTGCGCGGAGGTAAAGGCAACGATAGTCTCGATGGTGGTGCTGGTAGCGACAATCTTTATGGCGATGGTGGCCGCGATACATTGACAGGTGGCGATGGTTTTGATAACTTTGTTTTGGCCCGTCGGAGCACTGGTACACCGCGAACAACAGGCGGTTTAAGCATCGCTGATGCTGACATTATTACAGACTACAATGCAGAACAAGATTCCATTGGCTTGTTGAGATTAAGCTTTGAAAATCTCAATATTTCAAATGGCACGGGCGAGTTAGCAAATAGTGCGATAATTCAAGATCGAGTTACTGGTGAATTTTTGGCGATCGTCCAAGGAATTGACAGCAGCAAACTTGTCAAAGATGAATTCAAAACTTTTGTACAACCCAGTGGTCCCTACTTAAATTCTACCGCCGATCCGGGCAAGATAGACTCTGGAATTCCCGGATTTGTCGGTCCAGATGGAGATGGCAAAATCTCGGCAAATAATCGGGGAAATCCGCGTTTTGTTGCTTGGGCTACAGGATTTGAAAACTATCAACCAGCCCCCGGAGTTGATGCCCGATTTCAAACTCCTGAAAAAACTTTGGGCCCGGTTGCTAGCAAAGATAATTTCATTGACATCGCTTCCCTGGGCGATCTCGATCGCAATCAGATTGATAGCGGAGTTAAACCAGGTCAAATTACCTTAACTTTTAGTTCAGGAATTCGCAATGGTTCCGGTCAAGATTTTGCCGTGTTTGAAAATGGCTTTGATAATTTAGGAGGTGTTTTCGGAGAGTTGGCTTATGTAGAAGTTTCTAGCGATGGTATAAACTTTGCCAGATTTAAAGGCGATTCCTTGACAGGCGAACCTGTAAGTAAAGAAGGAGTTTTCGATCCAACTAATGTTTATAATTTAGCTGGGAAGCACGTCAATAATGCTTTTACCACTGACGCCGGAGAATTGTTAGGCGGTTCTTGGGGAACTCCTTTTGATTTAGAAACGCTGGCTACTGATGCGCTAGTAACTTCGGGTCAAGTTAATCTCAATGCGATTCGTTTTGTGCGAATTGTGGACATTCCTGGCAATGGTAGTTTCACAGATGGCGCTAATAGAGCAATTTACGATCCTTGGGCGACTACGCCACCTGTGACATCTGGAGGTTTTGATTTGGAAGCTGTGGGGGTATTTAATATTATCTAGCTTGATGTAACAGTCAAAACTTTTGTGGGAGTCGGGTTAGGGTGTGTTTTCTAACCCGGAGATCCCCCCTAGCCCCCCTTAAGAAGGGGGGGACAAGAGCATTCAAAGTCCCCCTTCTTAAGGGGGATTTAGGGGGATCTCCGGGTTTCTGCAAAGTTTGAAAATACGCCCTAGTCATCCTGCCGGCCCTTGACTTTATTTCACTCAATTATCTATTGACTATTATGCAATCAGCCACTCATAGAAGGTCTTTTAATGTGCATTGGCAAGATAATCTATCAGATTATGTCACTGCAATTTCTTGGTCAAAACAGGGAAATTTATTGGCCGCTTGTTCTGCCGCCGGAGAAGTCTTAATCTGGCAAGATCTAGAGGAACAATCATTCCTTTTGCAGTCAGCGGGAGATACTTCAACAGATTGTTTGAACTTTTCCTATGATGGGCAGTTTTTGGCTGCGGGCGGACAGGATGGAGTTTTGAGAATTTGGAGTATGAATTCGCTGAAGTTAGTTGCCGAGTTGGAGAATCCTCGTCGGTGGATCGACCAACTTGCTTGGCATCCTAGTTGCAATCAAGTTGCTTTTAGTTTGGGTAAAAAAGTCCAAATTTGGGATGCTGAATCCCGAAGTGCGATCGCCGAGTTGAACTTTGAAAATTCTTCTATCTTCGGCATGGCTTGGCATCCCCAGGGCAAGCATTTAGCGGCTAGCGGTTCTAAAGGTGTGAAGATTTGGAATGCCCTACGCTGGGAAGAAGTACCGAGGAAATTAGAAATACCTTCGGCTAGTGGTGCGATCGCCTGGTCTGCTGATGGTCAACGGATTGCTGTTGCTAATCTTGATGATAACATTGCCATTGCTAAATTGAGCGACCTCAAACCAGGTTTTATGGACGGTTTTCCGGGTAAAATTCGGAAATTAGCTTGGTCTGATATTAATACTGAATTAGGAGTGCCGCTATTAGCAGTTGCTAGCGGTAATGTAGTTGGAGTGCTGGAAAAACAATTTGATGAATCGGCTGGATGGGATGGCTGGGTATTAGATTCTGATTTAGAAATTGTGCAAGATATTGCTTTTCAACCGGGGACGTTTCATTTAGCTTCTGCTTCTGATGATGGTCAAGTTTTGTTGTGGTATGAAGCCGAACAACTTACTCAATTGTTGACAGGTGCTAGCGGTGGTTTTTCTTGCTTGGCTTGGCATCCCCAAGGCGATAAACTAGCCGCGGGTGGACAAGGAGGGGAAGTATTAATCTGGAAAAGGGATGACAGTGAAGAATAAGCTAGCTGAGCAATGTTTTTAGGGGCTTGCGCGGAAATCACATCTTAGGGTATGATGAGAATGATTATCAAATTTGGTGGTGCGATCGCCCGTATCGCGCCTGGATTTCGGCTATGAAGTGCGACAAGGCATTTGGCTTGGGATGCTTAGCGGCGTTCCAAATTGACAGCAGGGCCTCTACAATTAATCAACGAGGGACAATGACTAATCTCACTGTACAAACCCCAGATTTAATTTCCGATTTTCCCAAAAAAGGAATGCCAGTAACCATAATTACCGGATTTCTCGGCAGCGGAAAAACCACTTTACTCAATCAAATACTCAAAAATCGCCAAGATTTAAAAGGAGCAGTTTTAGTTAACGAATTTGGCGATATCAACATCGATTCACAGCTTTTAATTTCTACCGAAGACGACATGGTAGAACTGAGCAACGGCTGTATTTGTTGTACAATTAATGAAGGCTTAGTCGATGCCGTCTACCGAGTCTTAGAACGGGAAGACCGCATCGATTGCATGGTAATTGAAACCACCGGGATTGCCGACCCACTGCCGATTATTCTGACATTTCTCGGCACGGAATTGCGAGATTTAACCAGTTTAGATTCTGTACTGACTGTAGTCGATAGCGAAACATTCACTACCGATCATTTTGACAGCGAAGCAGCTTTAAAACAAGTGGCATTTGCAGATATCGTGCTGCTGAACAAAACTGATTTAGCTCCTCCAGAAAAAGTAGAAGAGTTAGAAGCTTACATTCGTACAATCAAGGAAGGAGCGAGAATTTTATACTCTCAACATGGTGAAGTTCCTTTACCCTTAATTTTGGGTGTGGGTTTGACGCAAGCCGATCTTTTTAATAGTTTTGAAACTGAGGAAAAACACGAGCATCACGAACATCATCACGAACATGAGCATCATCACGAACATCATCACGAGGAGCATCACGAACATCATCACAAACATGAGCATCATGGACATCACTCCAATCACTTAGATAATGACGGATTTGTTTCGCTATCATTTCAGAGCGATCGACCTTTTGATGTCCACAAATTCCAAGAATTTCTCACCGAAAAAATGCCATTCAATGTATTTCGTGCCAAAGGCATACTATGGTTTACAGACAGTCCGATGAGACACATTTTTCAACTCAGCGGGCCGCGCTATGAACTAGATGCTTGCGAATGGTTGACCCCACCTAAAAATCAACTCATAGTAATTGGCCGCAACTTAGATACCGCTCAAATTCGAGAACAACTGAACAGTTGCTTAGTTTAAGATTTCATTAATCTAAGCATCAGGTTCAGCGTTCTAGGTGATACATTTTACATTTAATTCAGCCGTTAGTAGTTGCAGTTTTTGACAACAAAAATCATGTATAGCAGTTGCCAAGGTGCTTAGGAAACTTCCGGTAACAGAGCGTAGTCGAAGTGGATATTTCGACCCTTCGACTACGCTCAGGGAACGATGACCAAAGCGTCTTAGCGGTTGCTATAACTACCAAGGGCTAGTTTTACATTGTTAGCCATAAAACTCATCCCAAAAAATCTCAATATTTTAATGTTACATTTTGTAAAATTTGTTATAATCAGGTAGTAACTAAAAGTCCATACCCACTGTCAAACATTTTCACAAACTGCAAGCATGACTTTATCTACTCGTCCAGAACTGACTTCTCCAAATGGTGTAGTGTCATCAATTCCTACCCAATCTCAACCCCCTGTCTCAGATGAAGAAATGAGACAAGCAGTGCGTACATTGCTGCTAGGATTGGGAGAAGACCCAGACCGTGAAGGGTTACGAGATACACCGAAACGAGTTGTCAAAGCCTTGCAGTTCTTAACTGGAGGTTATCGTCAATCCCTCGACGAACTGCTTAACGGAGCGGTGTTCACAGAAAATGCTAACGAAATGGTATTAGTGCGGGACATTGATATTTTCAGTTCCTGCGAACATCATATTCTGCCAATTATTGGCAAAGCACACGTTGCGTACATTCCCAACGGTAAAGTAATTGGCTTGTCAAAAATTGCTCGAATTTGTGAAATGTACGGCCGCAGATTGCAAGTACAAGAACGCTTAACTGCACAAATTGCTGATGCACTTCAAGGATTGCTAAAACCTCAAGGTGTAGCAGTTGTAATTGAAGCAACTCATATGTGTATGGTAATGCGCGGCGTGCAAAAACCAGGTTCTTGGACGGCAACTTCAGCAATGCGGGGAGTGTTTGCTGAAGATTCCAGAACTCGTCAAGAATTCATGAGTTTAATCGCGCACAAGTCAAGCTTCCACTAGCTATAATTATCTGCGGAAACTTCCGTGTTTGCAGGCTGAACAAAGAAAAGAGAGTCCTATTGGATTACCATATTTCTCTCTTTTCCTTTCCTCCCTCTGCGCCCTCTGCGCTCTCTGCGGTAAAAAATCTTATCTAAACTGAATATGGATCAAAAATATTTGTGGATTGAAGCTTTAAA
>DMYK01000190.1:611-4837 GCA_003483675.1 Microcoleaceae cyanobacterium UBA11344 | reverse complement strand
AACATTTGGCTGCGGCCGACGGGAGAGCCTGTTTCGGGGAGGATTAAGCCGATCGCACCTGCTTTTTTGAGAATCAGGGCATCTTGGGTTCTGCCCCAAAGCAAAGTTTCTGCCCAGTTGGCTAAGTCTGGTTGGTGGCCCACTAGAGCCAAGCTGTGGCTTCCTCTCTCCTGCCACTGTTGATACCACTCCAACCAGTTCTGGATGTCTCCTGATGGGGCTAGGGCTGGGGATTCTTCTATTTGGGAACTCAGACCTACTGTTTGCAGGATTTGGGCGGTTTGCGAGGCGCGCAATAGGGGACTTGTGAGAATTAGGTCAAACTGAATTTCGAGTTCGTAAAGCCGCTGGGCGACTTTCCGGGTTTTGCTCGCGCCCTCTTTAGTCAGCTGGCGTTCTGCGTCTGTTGGGTACTCTTCGGGTTCGGCTGCGATGCCGTGACGGATCAGGTATAGATGCACTGGCTGTCCTTTGTTGAGTGGTCCGATCGCACTTTATTTGATTTTTCGCGCGAGCGGCATTTTTTACCTATTCTACAACAGGGTAGAAATCTGGTGATTTCATCTGGTTCACCGCACAGTTAATCCGATCGCGCCCCAGTTGTTTCGCATCATATAATGCTCGATCGGCGAGGGCAACGAGTTCATCCGGTGATGTTCCCAAGCTGGGCACAGTCGCAATTCCCATGCTAACGGTAACAATCTCGCTCACATCAGATTGCTGATGAGGAATTCCCAAATCTCGGATTGCCTCTGCGATCGACTCAGCAACCGCGATCGCCCCAGCAGCATCAGTATGCGGTAGGATGACGGCAAATTCTTCGCCCCCGTAACGTGCCAACAGATCCGATGAACGTTTAACCGCTCGTGCAGCCGATGAAGCCACTTTTACCAAACAAGTATCCCCAGCTTGATGTCCGTAAAAATCGTTATATCGCTTGAAATAATCTACATCCAACATGATCAGGGACAGCAGTTTTTGTCTCTCTATCAAAGTCGGCCATTCCGACTGCAATCGCTGATCAAAACAGCGACGGTTTGCTACTTTTGTTAGCCCATCTGTCCTGGCGATTAATCTGTCTCGCTGAGCCTGATTTCTCAGCATCTCCTCTACCTGCTTGCGTTCTGTAATATCAGTAAAAGTCGTGACTACTGCATAGGGTAGAGACTGATGGAGATGGAACAGCGGTTGCGAATTAATCGAAATCCAAGTCAGTGTTCGATCGGCCTTGTGAATGCCCATCACCACATTTGAGAGCGGTTTTCCCGTCCCTAGGGTNNATCATTGCCGGATGCTGTTCGCCGGGGAAGGGGGAGCCATCTTCCTGAACGGTTCGCCAGTCTAAATCTACGGATGTACGCCCCATCATTTGTGCGGGGGTCAGCCCTAGAATCCTTTCGGCACTAGCATTACAGGTAGTAATTTGTCCGTTTGCTAGCTGAAGTACGACGCCTTCAGTCATGCTTGTAATCACAGAACGATACCGTTCCTCACTTTCCTGTAATTGACTGAGGAGAATGTTTTTGGCATCAAACTCTGAAGCCAGATGCAGGCTACCAGCCAAAAACCCAGCCATCAGTTGTAATGTCTGGATGTCTGACTCTGTAAAGCCAGAGGGTGTCCCTGAAACAACTTTTAAGACACCAACTCCTGCTTCTTGATAAAACAACGGAACAACCACTTTTGACCGGACACCAATGCGCCGACAGGCCGCCCGATCCACCCGTGCATCGGTTTCTGAATCGTGGCAAAACAGAATGGAGCCCGTCGTCATACATTGTCCCGATAAACTTGTCGCTACTTTGATCCGTAATCCCACATAGGCGGTGGCGATACCGCTCGCTACCCGATACACCAATTCATCCCCTTCCAGCATTTCAATCACTGCTCCATCGGCGCGGGTCAAATGTTGAGTCCTCTCTACAATCACCGCCATGACTGCATCGAGATTGGGATTGCGGATGGCGATTTCCTGTTGGGTAGCAATCACTATACCCTGACGCTGGAACTCTTGTTGTAATGCTGCTTCTGCTTGCTTGCGATCGCTGATATCTTTCATAAAACAGTGATGTCCGATGAACTGCTGTCGATCGTCGTAAATTGAGATCATCACCAATTGTTTGTAGAAACTAGAGCCGTCTCTGCGAATGCCTCTGGCTTCAAGCTCTACTTTGCCGTCTTTTAGCATTTGTTGATACGCGGCAATTAATTTTTCTAAATCATCGGGATGTACCGTTTTTGGCCAGGACATTCCGATCATTTCTTCTGGTTGATATCCAACTGTATTGGCATAGGATTGATTGACAAATAGATATCGTCCTTGAGTGTCCAATTGAGAGATGCCAGAAACTGCATTTTCTAAGGCAATCATCAATTGTCTTCGCTCAAATTCCGCGTATTTTCGCTCGCTAATATCGGTGTGTGAGCCACACATCCGAATCACATTGCCTGCCTCATCCCAAAGGGCTTGACCGCGATCGAGTATCCACCTATAATTGCCGTCTTTGCACAAAACCCGATGCTCTGAAATGTAAAAGGGTGTTTTCTTGGCAAAATGGTCAAACATTAGTTGCTTTACGAAATCGAGGTCATCGGGGTGTACGCGTTTTGACCATTCATCCAAATGATGAGAAATTTCGTGTTCTTCAAATCCCAACATCTCTTTCCATCGACTGGAAAAAAAGACTTCGTTGGTTTTCACATTCCAGTCCCAGATGCCGTCGTTATTACCTCGTAGTGCTAGTTGCCAGCGTTCTTCGCTCTCACGCTGTGCTTCAGTTTGTTCGATCAGCTTGCGAGCCGATAGACGCAGTTCCATCTCATCCATGACGATCGCGGCTAGATCGCGTAAAGTGGCTTTTTCTTCTGCCGAAAGCTCACATGCCGATCAATTATGCAAAGGGTTCCCAAGTTATACCCATCATGGGTTTTGAGTGGTGCTGCTGCATAGAATCTCAAACCCAATGGACCCGACACTAGGGGATGTGCGATCGTCCGTGGATCTTCAAGAGTATTGGGAATTTCGTACACATCATCTTGCCAAATCGCGGAGGCACAGAGTCCGGGTTCCCGATCTATTTGCTCGACATCCAACCCGTAACGAGATTTGAACCAAATCCGATCCCGATCTACCAAGGTGACAAGCGCGATCGGAACCCGCAGAAAACGAGCCGCGATCGCCGTAATGCGATCGAAGGCTCCATCCGGTGGAGTATCCAAAATCTCATAGCGCCGTAAACGTTCCAATCGCTCAGACTCATTTCCTGAATGGTTGATTGTAGAGTATTGTTGTTCACTCTTTGGTAGAGTCATTTCTACTGGCTTGTTCTCTATGATATCCGTTTCTGTTTCTTGAAGTTCAAGGGTTCGGGGATATAGCTTTACTTCTGATTGGTGAAGTTGTTGATGCCGTTCCTCTTCATCGACGACACTCCCGTTGCCGAGTTTGATGGCCATTTTTTGCAATAATTGTACATCCAGAGATTGCCATGAACGCGGGCTTCTACAGTGATGGGCCATCAATAATCCCCACAAATTGCCCTCGTTTAAAATGGGTACGACCAAATTTGCCCGAACCTGGAGGCGATCGAGCAGTTCGACATAACAAGCTTGAATATTACCCGCGTGAGTGTCAGAAATGGCTGTTGTTTGTCCGAGGCTGTAGCGCTCTATCCATGTTGCTTTAAAACAAGGATCATAAATCAGTTGCCCCAGAATCGGGGGCCATTGACTACCCACCGATTCCGCAAATACGACACCATCTCCGTCGGGAAGGACACGATAAATAATCACGCGATCGGTTTGCAACAGCACCCTGGTTTCTGCTACCGCAAATTGCAAAATAATCTCCCAATTAGTGAAATCGTTGATTTGAAGTGCAATTTTGGAAAATTTTTCGATAATTTTCTCTGACGACCAATAGAAAGCCTGTTGTGTAGACATCTCCATGTTCATTTCCTTTGATCAACCCACTTTGTACCAGTCTAACCTGCTATCGGTACAGTAATTTATTATTTGTAGGTGCTAAATAGCATAGATTGTGGCTTTGACTGTGTTTTTGCTGCTGTATTTAAGACTGTTAATATACCCTTGCTCCGTTAGGTGAGGTTTTCTGGTTATCCCTAAGTAATCCCACCTAAACCCACCAAATCCCATGCTCCCCGACTTGTTTAAGAAGTCGGGGAGCTAACAGAAAACCGTTTTATATCAATTCCGGTTGCACTGTC
>DMYK01000190.1:0-580 GCA_003483675.1 Microcoleaceae cyanobacterium UBA11344 | reverse complement strand
AACTCGAATTTACTATTCCGATGCTAACGGATTTGATATTACGTTTAAGTTTACCTGGTTATAAGTATCAGGAAGAAGTCCGATGGAAGTCGAGAAATGGAAGTCGGACTAATGCTCATACAGCAAGCTTTTTAGCCCCCTGTATCTTAGGTTTAATTAAGTGGATTTACTGAAGACATAAAAGGGGTATTTAAGCCGGATTTAGTCTGAATCGGTAACTGGTGATTTATCGGCGCATAGAACACTTAATTGACCAGGTTATAGTTGATGTTGCAAGTAAAATTATTGGCGAACAATTGGTCAAGTTAATTATGATAAACTGGATTGTCTGTAGGACTAATTAATTTCATCAACTTTTGCTTAATCTGAGCATCAAATACTTCCCATTTCAGTCTTGCATAATCGCTATTCTCATTCCCACCGGAAAGAAATCCTACCGGAATTTCAAAACCTCCGGCTTGACTTCTCCCTCCACCAAAAAATCGTCCTTGAGCATCTTGACCAAAAGCTTCTTTTATAAATTCATCTGGATCGAGAGTGAGTTTAGTGGTTCGTAACGACCCGATTACTAATTCAATTT
>DMYK01000509.1:4485-6714 GCA_003483675.1 Microcoleaceae cyanobacterium UBA11344 | reverse complement strand
CGCAGAGAACACAGAGGAAGATCAGAGAGAGATGAATAATTATGATGCTAAAATGAGGCTAACGCGCGATCGAGTAATACCTCAACTTGGGCGCGATTTACTCCCGGAAACCATTCGAGAAACTGGTCAATCGAGGCCCCATCTTTAAGATTCTCGAAAAAGGTGGCAACAGGTACGCGCGTTCCCCGAAACACCCATGCACCGCTTACCTTGCTTGGATGGCGTTCAATGACTTCAAACAGGTCTATAGTCTGCATGACTTTCGTCGCTTGTCGCGGATGAAGTAAAACAACTAAGATCTAATTAATCTTAGCATAAATCAACGGTGATTTAGGATTTGTACATGAAAAAGAGGCGGTCATGCTAAAAGAAATAGAAATCCAAAATTTTAGATGTTTTGAGCAAATCAAAATTTATGGGTTTGAAAGAGTCAATTTAATCGGCGGCAAAAACAATGCTGGCAAAACAGCCTTGCTAGAAGCACTTTTTCTCAATTTTGCTCCAGAAGCTAGCAGTCTAGGAATGTTAAGAGAGCTTAGAAGAGAGCCAGATAAAGCCATAGAAGCTATGCCAGATAGAGCCTGGGATAACTTATTTTATGAAGTAAAAAAAGATAGATTTATTGTAATTATTGGAAAAGACGACAACAATAACACGGATCGAGTACAAATTCAGCTAGAGACCAATTCGGTTAGATATAAGATAATTTTTGAGTTCATTAGAAACGAAGACCAATCTACTTGGTCATCAACAAAGCTTCATCCCGGAGGTTTAATGAATTATCGCATTTCTATTGACGAAGTACCAATCATTCCCTCGTTTATCAGGATTTCGGGAAAAAAACTCACAGAAGCATACGATAACGCGCGTTTGGATGACAAAGATAGCGAAGTTTTGAAAGCTTTTCAAATTCTCGATCCTACAATCGAATCTGTAGAGAGTTTTTCAATTGGCGAACCCACGCTATACTTAAGAAGAAAGGGCGAAAAGCGTTTGCCTTTATCATTGTTTGGAGATGCCATTAACAGAGTTGCAGAAATAATCCTTAAACTGGTAAACAGCGAACACAAAATACTGCTAATTGATGAGATAGAAAATGGCATACACTATAAAAACCAGCGGGAGTTTTGGAGAGTCTTATTTCGGTTGGCGGTTGAACTGGATACCCAGATTTTTGCGACAACGCACAGTTTAGAGATGCTTCAAGCATTTGCTGATGTAGGTTTGAAACCGGATCAGGAATGCAGCAGCGCCTATTTTGAACTAGCAAAGAAACCGAAAACCAATCAAATAATCGGCATCAGACGCGATTTGGAAACTCTTAGTTATGCCATTGAACATCAGAAAGGAGTGAGAGGTGAGTAATATTGTCATAGTAGAAAGTAAAAATGATGCAATCTTTATGAAGGCAATGGTTAAAAAACTCAACTGCGATATCCAGGTAGAAACACCTATTTATATACATGATTATGAATGTCTGGAAGGCTTGAGTGAAACAAAGTTAATCACTACGTTAAAAGCTTTAAAAGCTGACCTACAAAAAAAAGATATCGAAAAGATTGGAATTATTATCGATATTGATACTTGTTCAGAGCAAGAACGGCTAAAATTCGTAGATAAATGTATAAAACAAGTGTTTGAAGCTGAAAGCTTGTCAAGCACTAAACAATTTATCGATATTTGTACAACAGATCATGGAACAAATGCAAAATTGGCTTGTTACTTTACAAATGTTGGAGGTAAAGGCGAACTGGAAACATTGTTAAAGGCAATAAAGGCGAGAGATTCGACCTATGCTGATTGTTTGGATAGTTGGAAGACTTGCCTAGAAAGCCAGGGAAAGCAAATCAACCAGAAAGAGTTTGATAAATTCTGGATTAGCAACTATATTAGATTTGATACTTGCTTAAATAAGGAACAGAAACAAGCTGGAAGGAAATGCAGTATGTCTGAGTTTGATTATGTTATGGAACATAAAAAAGATATTTGGGATTGGGATAATCCTGCTCTTGATGATTTGAAGGAGTTTTTTAAACTCTTTTGTTAACCTAGTTAAAACGGGACTTACGCACTCTCGAAGTTTTTGCCAGGATTTGAGATTCTTCGCTTCGCTCAGAATGACAGAAGTACGCTGCAATGCGTAAGTCCTGTAAAATTCACATATAATTAACCTATGAGCTTAAAAATCTACTTTCTACGCCACGGAGAAACAGTTTACAGCAAAACAGG
>DMYK01000509.1:2881-4315 GCA_003483675.1 Microcoleaceae cyanobacterium UBA11344 | reverse complement strand
GGGAACTGGGAAGGCAAAACACTAGAATCAGTCAAACAAGAATACCCTGAAGATTATATTAACTGGCTGACTGAACCTGCTTGGAATGCACCTAATGGTGGCGAAACTTCTGTGCAAATTGCTAGTAGATCTTCTCTAGTTATTGCGGAAATAGGGGAAAAGTATAAGAGCGGAAATGTTTTGGTTGTCTCGCACAAAGCTACTATTCGGATTATTTTATGTAGTCTGTTGGGGATTGATTTGGGACGTTATCGCGATCGCATTAGTGCCTTAGCAGCTTCTGTCAGTATTGTCAAGTTTGATGTTCGCGGCCCGCTGCTGGAGGTTTTGGGCGATCGATCATACATGGATGAAACCCTCCGCAATTTACCCGGCACCTGAAATTGCTGGTAAGGTGCGGGGGCGCACCCTACAGTCTAAGGTAAGGTGCGCCCATAAGCACCCTACTACAGTTTAAATCGCGCCTATGTAAGACAATCCTAAAATCGTACCTGCTCCCAAAATATGACCAAAGGCGGTGGTTCCCAAGACTGCACCCACGCCAAAACCGCCGAACAGATTCGATGAGGGCATGGCCGGCCCTGTGCTAGGATACTGGATGGTTAATTTGCCGAAAGCAATAGCTAAAATATTGCAAACAATCATAATCACAGCAATGGTGGGGCTCCATTCTACTGTTCTGGGGGCAACGGCAAGTAAAATTGGTGTAAACATCGATCGGCTCCTGAAAATTTACTAAATGAAAATCTGAACAGAAGATATAGCAAAAAAATGCAACTGTTAGCTACACATTGCATTAATAGTTAACTTTTCGACATTTTTCTTAATATATTGGGCTGTAGCTCAAGTTTTCTTAGTCCGCGCTTGAGTGGACTTCGTTTGTATAGTAGCGATTTCAATCGCCGAATGCTCAATCGCCGATCGCTCTACAAACAATTTTTGGATAATTTAAACCTTTACCTGAGTTGAGTTGGCGATGAAAATATTGGTGTTAAATGCGGGTTCTAGCACTCTAAAGAGCTGTCTTTACGAGTTAAATGATGTCCAGCCCGATCGCCCGCCGCAACCCCTCTGGTCAGCTCAAATAGACTGGGCTTACCAGCAGGGTATAGCAGAGTTGCAAGTCAAAACAGCTACAGGCGATCGGCTTGAGGAAGAATTTGCATCGGAGTCTCGCAGAGATGCTATTTCTCGAATGCTGGAGACTCTTTGGCAGGGAAAAACTCAAACCATTAATGATTTAACCGAGATTGATATTGTCGGCCACCGCGTCGTACACGGCGGGCAAGAATATCAGCAAAGTACGTTGATTTCGCCGGATGTTAAAGAGGCGATCGCCCGTTTATCTGTTTTTGCCCCCGTACACAATCCCGTCAACCTCGAAGGCATCGAGGCGATCGAGAATATCCTCGGAAATGTGCCGCAAATAGCAGT
>DMYK01000509.1:0-2851 GCA_003483675.1 Microcoleaceae cyanobacterium UBA11344 | reverse complement strand
CCCTACGAATGGCTCGAAAATGGCATTCGCCGCTACGGTTTTCACGGGATTAGCCATCAATATTGCGCGCGTCAGGCCGCCGATATTCTGGGTCGAGATTTGTCAGATTTGCGGTTGATTAGCTGTCATTTGGGCAACGGGTGTTCTTTGGCGGCTATTCGCGGCGGCTTGAGTGTTGATACGACGATGGGATTTACGCCTTTGGAAGGTTTGATGATGGGAAGTCGATCGGGTTCGATCGATCCAGGCATTCTCATTCATCTGTTAAAACAATCCGATTTTACTGCTGAGAAACTTGATGATCTTCTCAATCGAAATTCTGGTTTGAAAGGGATTTCTGGGGTGTCTAGCGATATGCGGCAGCTTGTTCAGGCGATCGCCCAAGGTAATCAGAGAGCTCAACTTGCTTTGGATATTTACATTCACCGTTTGCGCGCCGGAATTGGTGCGATGCTTGCGAGTTTGGGAGGGTTGGATGCTTTGATTTTTACGGCGGGAGTTGGGGAAAATTCGCCTGTTGTGCGGGCTGCTGCTTGCGAAGCTTTTGGATTTATGGGTTTAAAACTGGATGGGGAGAAGAATCAACAGTCACCGGTTGATCAAGATATTGCGGCGGTTGATTCGGCGGTGAGGGTTTTGGTGATTCACACCCAGGAAGATTGGGAAATCGCGCGGGAATGCTGGAAACTTAACTCGCAAAAAGTTCATTTTACATAACAAATTAGATGTTGTTTGTCTATTCTGATGTTAAGGGCGATCGCCCTTCGTTAAAATAAAAGCGACAGACTTACACACTCCGACCAAAGCACTAAGCGAAGCCGAATGTGTTTACCGAATCTGTTGGCTGCAACGCGCTTTTTGTAAAAAAACCCGGTTTCTGAACCCCCATGCGTAAGTCCTATATGATATAATTACTAAATCATAATGCCCTCACCCAATCCCCCGCTACTCGATATGGACGAACAACGACTCCAAGCTTATTTCAATCTGATTGAATCGCTACTGAATTGCCCCAGCGGGGAAGAAATTGAGATCCTGCAAGCTAACCTAGAATTAATAGATGATGGTTTTGCTCAATATTTGCGAGAGTGGGCAACTGAAACTCTAGCAACCTTGGATGCAGAAGAAGCATACCATTGTGCTAACTTTTTAGACGGCTTATGTGTCACTTTTTATAATTTGCGTCAAGGCAGTCGGGCAAGTAATTTAGATGTTGGTATTGCTTGTCTGGAGATAGGATTAACTGTTGTCACCCGCGAAACGTATCCAGAAGAATGGGCAAGGAGTCAAAATAATTTGGGGATGGCGTACCTCTACAGAATCAGAGGNNTCTGGAATTGGCGATCGCAGCTTGTGAGGCATCCTTGGAAGTTTACACCCCCGACGCATTTCCCGAAGACTGGGCAAGGAGTCAAAATAATTTGGGGATGGCCTACCTCTACAGAATCAGAGGCGANNTCTGGAATTGGCGATCGCAGCTTATGAGGCATCTTTGGAAGTTTACACTCGCGACGCATTTCCTATAAATAATGCTAACACTTTGTATTTGTTCGGACTTACCTACTGGCATAATTCCCAACTCCCAGAAGCTTACAATACCTTTAACTCTGCCATCGAGACAGTCGAATTAATGCGGAGTGAAATCATTATCGGCGGCGAAGCCGACAGACAGAAATTAGCTGAAGAATGGAATAAACTGTATCAATCAATGGTAGAAGTTTGCATAGAAATGGAAAACTCCACTGCCGCCCTAGAATACGTCGAACGCAGCAAAACCCGAAACCTAGTAGAATTGTTTCACAAAGCCCGCAGCCTCCCCAGCCAAGTACAGCGGATTAGTTTTGCAGAAATTCGCAGCCTGTTAGCTGAAAACGAAGCAATTTTAGAATGGTACATTACCTACAACGACTTTAAAGTTTTCATTATTACCCGCGACTCTCCTCAACCGGATATCTGGCAATCTTCCTCTCAAGACTTGCAAGCATTACAAGAGTTACAACAGGAATATCTCGATGACATCAAAGACGAGGAAAAATACGACAACTGGAAAAACCAACTAGACAGCCGCCTGGAAAAATTAGCCCAGATTCTGCACATCGACGAAATAATTTCTCGCCTCCCCGAAAACTGCCAAAAATTAATCTTAGTTCCCTTCCGATACTTGCACCTATTCCCCCTACACGCCCTCACCAGCAGCCGACAAAAAGCAGACAAAACCGTAGAAACTGGATGTCTTCTCGAACTTTTCCCAGGCGGCGTGAGATACACTCCCAGTTGCCAGCTATTGCAATTATCTCAGCGGGTAAATCTGACTGTCGAAGACACATCACCCAGCAAATTTTTTGCCATCCAAAACCCCACAGAAGATTTAGACTTCACCGATATCGAAGTCGAAGCCATTGCCAAATCCTTCAATCCCGCCGAAATATTGAGTCGGCAAAACGCCAGCAAAGCAGGATTGAAACAACAAATTGCCAGCTTGCAAAATGCCGATATCGCACACTTTTCCTGTCACGGCTTCTTCGACTTTCTCAATCCCGAAAAATCCGCATTAATCCTAGCCGGCGCAAAAGTAACCCCCCTTAATCCCCCCTTGGTAAGGGGGGAGACAGGAGAAGAAACTCCCCCCCTTGGTAGGGGCGGTGCCCCCGTGCCCGCCCAGCCTGGGGTTCCCTCCGACGAAAAGCGTTATATTCGTTCCCGCCGAGGCGAAAACTACGACATCGTAGAATGCCTGACTCTGACAGAAATCTTTGATTTGGAGTTAAGTAAGTGCCGTTTAGTAGCCCTTTCTGCCTGTGAAACTGGGTTAACCGATGCCAGGAATACCACAGATGAGTATATCGGATTG
>DMYK01000637.1:11286-12386 GCA_003483675.1 Microcoleaceae cyanobacterium UBA11344 | reverse complement strand
CCGGGAGTGCGAGTTAAAGCCTTTAATTTCACCAGTATTACTGACAGTTTGTGACTCGCACATTTCCAATAATTTGAGGGATGGTCGCTGAAAACCTGACCTGATCGGTTGCTCCTGTTCTACTTCAAAGTAGCTCTCAAAGAGAAAACTGTGAAGAAGGGACGATTTCTAACAACCCTATACTGATGCATCTCAGAATTGTTTAGTGCGATTGATACCTTCACAGAAGAATGCGGGATGCGGGAAGCGAGCGGCGCGACCTTCCTAGGGAAGCGGCACGAGGGAATGAAAGTCCTCGTCAATCTTGAGTTATAATTAAAAACAAAAGTAAGCGCAATTGCAAGACAAGAAAATACCGGCAGTTGTTTTGAGCCTGTAGAGGTGATTTGTCAGCACCTTTGAAGCTCAAACTATCGGCTATTCAAGAATCTCAGTCTCTTCAGAGCTGAGAGTGTCAAAACTAACAAAAGGAGTTGCAGGATGACACAAGCAAAACTCAATCCCGATCAACAACTAATTGAGATTCCTGCTGGAAATCTCAACATCATGGGCTATGTCGATGAGTCAGAAGTGAATGGTCCTGGATGCCGTGCTGTGGTATGGGTGCAGGGATGTTTACGGGAATGTCCGGGATGCTTCAATCCTGCTTCCTGGTCCTTTGAGATCAATCAACTCATGTCAATTGACACTTTAGCTCAGAAAATTTTGAGTAACCCTCGTAATGAAGGCGTCACCTTCTCTGGGGGAGAACCTTTCTGGCAAGCGCCAGCCTTGGCGGAATTGGCTCGTCAAGTCAAAGCGGCTGGACTAAATGTCATGTCTTTTACGGGGTTTACTCTAGAGCAATTGCGATCGCCCTCTGCTCCGGCTGGCGCTGAAGATTTATTAGAACAGCTCGACCTCTTAATTGATGGTGCGTATATTGAACCGTTGGCAGTGAATCGTCCTGATTCTTTGGTTTCTTCCAGTAATCAGCGAGTGCATCTTTTCAACCCTGATTTGAGCGATCGCCTTACCTGGGCAAGTGACCAAATTGAAATTCATGTTCTCAAAGATGGTAGCCGTATTATCACAGGATATCGTGGTGAGATGAACCTGTT
>DMYK01000637.1:2303-11281 GCA_003483675.1 Microcoleaceae cyanobacterium UBA11344 | reverse complement strand
GATGAAAATTTTATTGACGGAGGACATACAGAAATACTTGATAGACAAAATGTGGGGAGAGTGGAATCCTCGGTTTGAGCGGGTGGAACTGCGGGCGATCGGGCTGTCGTTAGTGGAACCAATTGCCACAAACGCAGAACCGATTCAAGTAACAGGATTGAGATAATTAATTGCCTACTTCACAGGAGATTTCCACATGATGAGACACTGGTACCCAATGAATTCTAAGGCTGATGTTCTAGCAGTGGTTGCGATCGCTTGCTGACAAAGCTGTTCTACAAGCTATAAATTTTGGGGAACCCAGGCATCTACCTTAAGGTAGAGTTTTTTTGTGATAATTAGGATTAAAACCAGCTACTATAGTGAGTTGGCGGTACGTCTGTTGTCAGTTGTCTGTTGTTAGTAAAAATAATTCCCAATTCCCCATTCCCCATTCCCCATTCCCCATTCCCTAATGAATCAATACTTTGCTACAGTTGCTCGCGGATTAGAAACTATTGCCGCCCAAGAATTAGAACGATTGGGAGCACAGGATGTTAAGCCAGATTTTACTGGGGTGTACTTCGCGGGCGATCGCACTTTATTATACCGCGTAAATCTGTGGTCTAGAACAATTTTTCGAGTGCTAATGCCGATCGCCGAATTCCGGTGTTACAACTCAGATATGCTGTACCGCGAAGTGCAAAAAATCCCTTGGGATGAATACTTAGATGCTGACAATACTTTAGCCGTAAACTGTACCGGCGGCAACGAAAACTTGAACCACACTCACTTTACAGCTTTGCAGGTAAAAAATGCGATCGCCGACCAACAGCGAAATCAATTTAACAAGCGTTCTAATGTTGATGTCGAGCATCCCGATTTGCTAATTAACATTCACATTCATCGAGATAGAGGTATTTTAAGTTTAGACAGTTCTGGCGGCAGTTTGCACCGGCGGGGATATCGGCCCGCAGTGGGGATGGCTCCCTTAAAAGAAACCCTAGCCGCTGCTTTGTTGGACATGGCAGAATGGACACCAGATTTACCTTTTTTAGACCCCATGTGTGGTTCGGGAACCTTGCCTTTGGAAGCGAGTTTAAAGGCTTTGAATATTGCGCCTGGATTGTTTCGAGAAAAGTTTGGGTTTATGACTTGGCGGGATTTTGACGAACCTTTATGGGACAAATTATGGGCCGAAGCAGAAAACAGCGAATTACCTGAACTTAAGCAAGTAGTTGTAGGGTGCGATCGAGATTCCGATATGTTAACCCAAGCTCGCTCGAATGCACAACAAGCCGGTCTTTCAGGTAAGATCAAGTTTGCTCAAACCGAGTTATCGGAGTTGGAACCACCCGCAGACAGCGGCGTTCTGATTTGCAATCCTCCCTACGGAGAAAGGCTGGGGGATGCTAGCGAATTGGGAGAACTTTATAAAATGTTAGGCGATATTTTCAAGCAGCGTTTTAAAGGTTGGAATGCGTTTATTTTGACTGGAAATAAGGAGTTGGGGAAACAAGTTGGACTGAGAACATCAAAGCGAATTCCTGTTTTCAATGGCTCGATTCCTTGTACTTTGCTTAAGTATGAATTGTATTGAATATTTCTAGTACAGTCCTGGACGCAGAAACCGATTTTTTTTTATTAACAGGACTTACGCATTTCAAGGTAATTCTGTCATTCTGAGATCAGCGAAGAATCTCAAAGCTTTGCAACAACGTCTAGAGTGCGTAAGTCCTAATTAAAATACTGCATCCCGGCCTTTAACTAGGAGTAAAACACCCGGTTTCTTTGGTATTTATGCGTAAATATCCAACTATAACTGACAAGAGCGCGTATTGATTAAAACAGGTTAGGCGAAATGAAAATCTTTGAATTAGACGGACATAAACTGATTTTGGGAGATGTGTTAGAAGTGCTTTCTAGTGAAATTCAAGACAACTCAATAGATTTAATTTTTGCCGACCCTCCCTATAATATTGGCAAAGATTTCAATGGTTTTAAAGACAAGTGGGAATTTGAAAGCGATTATTTAGAATGGAGTTATACTTGGTTGAATTTATGTATTAATAAGCTCAAACCTAACGGCAGCTTGTATCTGATGGCCTCAACTCAATGTATGCCTTACTTTGATATATATTTGCGCGATCGTTTGACAATTCTTTCTCGTATAGTGTGGTATTATGACAGTTCGGGTGTCCAAGCAAAAAAATATTACGGTTCTCTTTATGAACCAATTTTATATTGCGTCAAAGACAAGCGAAATTATACATTTAATTCCTCAGATATTCTGGTAGAGGCCAAAACCGGCTCAGTCAGAAAACTAATTGATTACCGCAAGTCTACACCATCAGTATATAATTCTGAAAAAGTTCCAGGTAATGTATGGGAGTTTCCCAGAGTCAGATATCGTATGCCCCAATATGAAGATCATCCTACCCAAAAACCAACATCTTTGTTAGAACGAATTATCAAAGCAAGTAGTAATGAGGGAGACGTGGTATTAGACGTATTTTCGGGAACTTTTACCACATCATTTGTTGCCAAAAAGCTTAAGAGAAAGTCAATCGGAATAGAACTACAAGAAAAGTATGTACAAATAGGATTAAATAGGTTACATAGTTAACCCGGTTAAGCTTGTAATAAGGACTCTTCGTCCTTACTACAAACGCAACTCATTACTGAGAATTAATGCTCGATTTTGAGCGAAAGAATCTTGTCGCCTTGGCGGATAGCATTGACTACATCCATGTCCTCAGTTTTGCCAAAAGTCGTGTGAACTCCATCTAAATGAGACTGGGGAGAATGGCAAATAAAGAATTGGCTACCGCCGGTATCGCGGCCTGCGTGGGCCATCGATAAAGTTCCTGCTAAATGTTTGTTCGAGTTGATTTCGCACTTGATTTTGTAACCGGGGCCGCCTGTTCCATCGCCTTTTGGACAGCCGCCTTGGATCATAAAGTTAGGAATTACTCGGTGAAAGGCTAATCCGTCGTAAAAACCTTTTTCTGCCAAGTCAACAAAATTCTTCACTGTGTTAGGCGCATCTGCATCAAACAACTCCAAATTGATTGTGCCTTTGTTCGTTTCCATAATCGCACGGGTCATGATTTTTCCTTGCTTTCTAAAGTGAGTGTGCTGTCTGCGTGTGAATTGCGGACTTCGCTTTTATAGCGACAGATTTAACCCGATCGCTATATTTTGGCTAAAGGAAGTGTAGCATACTATGGTAACTCTAAATTGAGCCTAATTTTTTGGGCGATCGGCTTCTTCCTGAAAGTCGCTCATATTAAAAATGAAAGGAACCCGACTCGAACCGCTGCCCATAACCAACACTTTTGGCATCTGAGCTCCACCACTTCTCCAAGCTTCTATTGTCTCTTTTAGCAGCACTAAATCGCCGCCCTGAGCCTTTAAAGTTTCAGCCAAAAGCCTTTGAGCTTCCGCCCTACCTTGAGCGCGGTTAATGTCAGCCTGAGCTTCTTGTTCGGCTTCCTGAGCGACATAAACGGCTCTTTGCGCCCGCTGTTCCGCAACCTGTTTCTCCTCAACCGCTTTCGCAAAATCTGTGGAGAATCGAATGTTAACAACGCTCGTATCGAGCACGATTATATCATACTTTGATAGCCTTTCCTTCAGCGCAGTATCAAAGTCTCGCTTCAGTTCACTTCTTTGAGTAATAGACTGTTCGGCAGTTCTCAGTGCAGCCGCTGTTTTAAATGCCTCTTGCGTCTGGGGAGCAATAATTTTGGAAACTATATTCTCCAAGGTTCCTTGAGTTCTTCTGATATCAACTATTTTCTCCGGATCCAGGCGAAAATTGATCGCAAAACTAGCATTTAAATCCTGAAGGTCTTTAGTAGCACTCTGGGCGGGAACTTCAAATTTTTGCACTGTTACATCGTACACATCTACCTTGGATATCAACGGAGGTCTGATGTGAAATCCCTCTAACAATGCTCCCTCTGTGGCTTTCCCTAAAACGCTGACAACCCCTGCTTCACCTGGATTGATGACAACAAAAGAATTGAAGCCGAGGAGCAGCGCACCTACCAATAGAATCCCAGCGATTGCTGATGATATGCTCTGGAAATTTTGATTTTTCAAATTAGACGCTCCTTTGTGATAAATCAATTATAATGGTTAAAGCGATGAGGTGGACGAACAATTTGAGATTTTTGATGGCAGATTTTAGATTTTTTTTGGGATCAGTCCCTAGTTTCAACTCTGGAACCTCTGCTAAAACCTAAAATCTTCAAGCCCTATCTTTATAGATTGAGTCGCCTCTCAAATCTCAAATCTCAAAGGGAAATTAACGGGATTTGGTATTAATTGTAGGTTAGGGTTTCCCTTGAATCAATTTCCAAGTTCCTATCGTCTTAGCAATTACTTTCTTTTCTAATAAATAAAAAATCACCAATCTAGGGTGGTTTTTCCCGCCAGTTGACTCAACCCGCAGCTTGAGCTCACAATTAATAAAAACACCGCACATTTTCTCACTAGGGGCCAGCTCATTAACTCACACTGAGTAAGTTGCAGCCTAAAACTGCTCAAGTCAGGGCGGGTTGATCGATATCCGAGGCTGGGCGGGTTTTGGATCGCAAGTTATACCTAAATACCGAGCTTGCGGTAAAATTATTAAAGATTAAAGTTTATCGATCGCCTTTTATGCCTTACACTGCATCTACCCCAACAGACCCTAATCAAGCGAACATTCGCAATGCCGACCATCGCCTACTAGAATTCACCAAGCTGACACCAATGATGCAGCGGTATGTGGAAGTAAAAGAACAATATCCTCATGCCCTTTTATTATTTCGAGTCGGCGATTTTTTTGAGTGCTTTTTCCAAGATGCAGTCACCATTTCGCGGGAATTAGAACTTGTTTGTACTAGCAAGGAAAGTGGCAAGGAAATAGGACGAGTGCCGATGACGGGAGTGCCACACCACGCCCTAGATCGCTACACTTCAATGTTAGTAGAAAAAGGCTATGCTGTGGTAGTTTGCGACCAAGTAGAAGATGCTGCAATTGCCGCTAGAGAAGGCCGTCAAGTCAAGCGAGAAATTACCCGCATTCTGACTCCTGGAACTTTGACTGATGACGGAATGCTCAAACCCCGTCACAATAATTTTTTAGCAGCAATTGTGATAGCTGGAACCCATTGGGGATTGGCTTATACAGATATTTCTACTGGAGAATTTGTCACTACCCAAGCAGATAGTTTAGAACAATTAACCCTAGAATTGCTGCGATTGCAGCCTTCAGAAGTGCTGGTTCCAACTAATGCGCCGGATTTGGTGAGTATGTTGAGGCCCGGAGAGAAATCCGAGCATTTACCCGATTGTTTGCCGAGTTCGTTTTGCTATTCTTTGCGATCGCAAATTCCGTTTACTTTGGCAGAAGCAAAACAGAGAATCCTGCAAAAATTCAAAATGCGATCGCTCGAAGGTATGGGATGCGGACACCTTCCCCTCAGCGTTCGCGCCGCCGGCGGTTTGCTGCAATATCTCGAAGAAACCCAAAAAGGAAATGCAGTGCCTTTGCAACGATTGCACACTTATACTCTCACCGATTTTCTCACGCTAGACTACCAAACCCGTCGCAATCTCGAAATTACTCAAACTGTTAGAGATGGGGTTTTTCACGGTTCTTTGCTGTGGGCGATCGACAAAACTAACACTGCAATGGGAGGCCGCGCTTTGCGCCGCTGGGTGCAGCAACCTTTGCTCAATATTAAAGGCATTTGCGCCCGACACGACACGATTCAAGAATTAGTAGAAAATAACCCCCTGCGCCAAGATTTGCAGCAGTTATTACGCCAAATTTACGACATCGAAAGACTGACAGGCCGCGCTGGTTCTGGCACAGCTAGCGCGCGAGATTTAGTCGCTTTAGCTGATTCTTTGGCAAAATTGCCGGAATTAGCTGCGATCGCAGCCCAAGGTCGATCGCCCTATCTAAAAGCACTGCAAAACGTACCGCCAATTTTAGAAGAATTGGCCACTAAAATTCACGCTCATTTAGTTGACGAACCGCCGATTCATTTAAAAGAAGGAGGGTTAATTCGTTCTGGCGTTAATTCCCTACTAGATGAAATGCGGCAAACTGCATCAGCAGACCAGGAGTGGATTGCTCATTTAGAGGCAAATGAAAGAAAACGCACCGGAATTTATAATTTAAAAGTAGGTTATAATAAAGCTTTCGGCTATTATATCAGCATTACCAAATCGAAAGTAGACCAAGTACCAAATGACTACACTCGCAAGCAAACTCTCACCAATGAAGAACGCTATAGCACAGAAGAATTAAAAGAAAGGGAAGTGCGAATTCTGACAGCGCGAGAAGATTTAAATCAACTGGAATATGATATTTTTTCTCAAGTGCGCGCCGAGGTAGGAGAACAGGCCGAAATTATTCGCAATGTTTCCCGCGCAGTGGCGGCGGCGGACGTTTTGTGCGGTTTGGCCGAAGTAGCTGTTTATCAGAATTACTGTCGTCCGAATATGGTTGAAAGTCGGGAAATTAAAATTATTGAAGGGTGTCATCCGGTGGTGGAAAAGTCTTTACCTCCGGGATTTTTTGTGCCGAATTCGGCTTTTTTGGGTCGGGAAGCATCGCTAAATCGACCGGATTTAATTATTTTAACTGGGCCGAATGCTAGCGGCAAAAGTTGTTATTTGCGGCAGGTTGGTTTGATTCAGTTGATGGCGCAGATGGGGAGTTTTGTGCCGGCGAAAGCTGCTACTTTGGGAATTTGCGATCGCATTTTTACCCGTGTCGGTGCAGTAGACGATTTGGCAACTGGTCAGTCTACTTTTATGGTAGAAATGAATGAAACTGCAAATATTCTCAATCACGCGACGCCAAAATCCTTGGTTTTGTTAGATGAAATTGGCAGGGGAACGGCGACGTTTGACGGACTTTCGATTGCTTGGTCTGTAGCAGAATACTTGGCAAGCGAGATTCGGGCGCGGACAATTTTTGCTACACATTATCACGAATTGAATGAGTTAGCTTCAATCTTGAATAATGTGGCAAATTATCAGGTGACTGTGAAAGAATTGCCGGATCAAATTGTATTTTTGCACCAAGTTCAGCCTGGAGGTGCTGATAAGTCTTACGGAATTGAAGCGGGGAGATTGGCGGGTTTGCCGCCCTCGGTGATTGAAAGGGCGAGACAGGTGATGAAGCAGATTGAGAAACATAGTAAAATTGCGATCGGGCTGCGGAAAGGANNAAACAAGAGTCTGAGGGCGAACAATTGGATATTTTCGATGCTTGAAATACAGATGTAGGGTGCGTGACTGCGAATAAATTCGATGGCTATAAGGGATGATTGGGGCGATCGATCTTTGATTAAGAGGCGACGCTATACACATACCTCTTTGGGAAAACGCTGTGGCACAAGCTTATATTGTTTTTCTAGCCATAACTTCGCCTCTTCATAAGTGAAACTTAAAAATACTAGCCGATCATTTTGAGATGGATCGTAAACACAGCTAATTCCCTGCTTATCTCTAACTAAGAGCATAACTTTTAGAGGAAAACTCGTTGTGTCTATCCACAATTCTGTAAATTCCCAGTCATTTGATGGATGTTCCATCAGATAAAATGATGCACTTTCAATTTCCCAGTCAACCCATTCTAACGGATCTTCAAAAGCACCTTCTAATCCAAATAAATTTACAGTTTTAGCAACCTCGGGAAAATCATCATCTATGACTGTTCTAGAGTTTTCTTCTAGAGGTTTGAAGTGATTAGAACCAGGAGGTTCTTCTACATATCCGGTTAACTGGCGTACCGATGTTTTCACTCCCTCGAAAATTAGGTAAGATTTTGACAGGAAAATTATTTCATTTTGGGGATTAAGTGGATAACCTGGTAGTAAGCCTAGTTGACGGGTGGGAATGACGATTTTTGAATCATGAATTAAAGGTCGCTCTAAGTTACAATTGGTAAAATAGAGTAGGTCAAAATGATTGCTAATTATAGTCATTTGATTTTCTCCAAAATAGTCGTTTTTAAGCTAGATAACGGAATTTCTAAAGTGCCATCATTTCTGGGAGTTTCCCTGGAAAATTTTTGGTTTGTAAATCTGGTTTCTAGTGGCGCGTTTTCTTGCACAACTTTTAATCCCAGTTGCTCTAGGGTTTCGGCATTTGGGAGTTTGCCGAAAGGATTTCTTTTGGTGGCATTGATATAAATACGACCTCCTGGTTTTAGTACGGGTGCTGCATATTCAAGGAAATATGCCAGGGGGTTACTGACTATAATTTGGTCTATACTCTGTCTAGGTAGTTTTGGTAACAGTTCAGCAATTGATGTTTTAATTCCTGACTCAGCTATCAAGTCAACGTTGATAGCTTCGGGAATCTGAGAAGTTTTACCGCCAAATAAATCGAGGGTTACATTCTGTCCTAAGATAAGTTGATTGGTAATTAACTCGACTCCTTCTGTTATATTTAAGCTTAACTCAGAAGAGAGAGCAAACGGATCGTTTTTCTGAGCGGTTTCGGTTGGTTCATTAGGCGATGTTGGCTGGTCTTCAGTTGGCATTGTGCATATTTTTCGGGGATACTTAAGTTAGTAAATGGTAAATAATCAAATGGTGATCGCTTTTATATTTACTTTTGAATATAACATTGATTGCAGGGAAAGGCGATCGAGCTAGCGAATATAACCTGTAACCCACATTCCCTACCCTCTACTGTCATCGCCTCTTTACAACCCTTACCAAAATCATAGAAATGACATAAATACCTGGCCTGTAAGTAAGTCCTATTTACTTGCCATTCTGTAACTTTCTTACTTCTTTGTGCACGCTCATCCCAATTTCCAACGCTTCATTCAGCAACCGCCCGTATTCGCTGGCCCGATCGCTCACATCCAGCGCCATCAAAGCGGCCAGATTACTTTCAATATTAGCAAATAACTCGTAACGGCGATCGATAAAATCCTTATTTTCCCTCAGAATTCTTTCTGTCCGCAAAGCACAAAC
>DMYK01000637.1:1766-2213 GCA_003483675.1 Microcoleaceae cyanobacterium UBA11344 | reverse complement strand
ATGATACTTCTCAACTTCATCCAGCAGACTCGCCAGAGTTTCCAGAGGCTTTGCTTTCACCCATTTATAAACATTCCAACCTACAGCAATCGCCAGGGACAAACCCAAAGTTATTTGCAAAACCCGCACAAAAAGTGCAGCATCGCTGACTGAATTAACTTGATTTTTAGTGACCAGCAAAGCCACAGGGAGTGACACAACCAACGTCACGCAAAATATCAGCAACTCATTCAACAAAAGAGAGAACAGCTTTTGGCGATCGCGGAGTGCAGCCGATCGATATAAATCCCCTGCAAAACCGTCGCTCAAAGCTATTCCGCTCAACTCCTCTAACTCTTTTTCAGGAATTTTTAATTGATCTAAGTCCAGTTTCATCGCTCTTTCAAATCTCCTTATGTAAGTTCTCAATTTTTACGCGCATCTGTAGTAGTAAGGTGCGCCCATAAG
>DMYK01000637.1:1259-1652 GCA_003483675.1 Microcoleaceae cyanobacterium UBA11344 | reverse complement strand
TCCGTAAGTCTTAAAACCCTCCAATATGCCGAAGTGAATCCCAAACACTTAGATAAAAATTGCTGTCTCGGTTTCGGAATAGTTCAAAAGCCTTTCCGGGCGATCCGAAAAATGGCCTCAGAGTCCATCCCAATTGAGTGCCTACAAACGCATAAAGTCCCAACCAGAACCGCAAAATATTTAGCCGAATCTCCTTGCCTTCCGCATCTTCTTCAGAAAGAGACTGCATTCCTTGATAAAAGAAACTAATTCCCAAAAATCCCGTAATTGCCATAATCGCAATATTCAAGAGCAGAAAAAAGGTATAATCGGTGCTGCTGATCAAAAAGAATAAGCTGACGGGTGCAAAACCAAACAGCAAGATGCTAATCATCGCCATTGCTGTCATCAACA
>DMYK01000637.1:0-1213 GCA_003483675.1 Microcoleaceae cyanobacterium UBA11344 | reverse complement strand
AATCAGCGTCAGCAAGTAAAGTGCTGGTAACTTAATTGCTGAAACTAGACATTGCATCCATGTGCTAGATGCACCTAAAATCGCCCCGTAAATCGCAAAAAATACCGTACTAGAAATCAACAGACCAAAAATTTTAGATTGAAGCTTTACACCTTCGCGGATCTCTTCGAGAAACTGTTTCCGTTCTCGGAGCAAATACATTACTACTGAAAAATATTTCATGGCGTTTCCTGGTGGCTGATGCAATTCCGAATCGGTTATAACTCAAACTGAGTTCGATCGGCAATAGGTAAGGTTAACCAAAAAGTTGCCCCAGCACCGTTGGTGCTAATCACCCCAATTTCCCCGCCGTGAGCCTCAATAATTTGTCGGCAAAGATACAGCCCCAAACCTAAACCGACGGAGTGTCGGGATTGATAGCCCCTCACATAAAGGTCAAAAAGATGTTCGCGCTCGAACGGCGATATTCCCGCCCCGTCATCTTCAACAGTACAAAAAATCATACTTTTTGAGGTATTGGGAATTGGGAATTGAGCCGTATCCTGTTTGCGATCGCCTCGGTTTATACTTAATTGCTCAGCATCTATTACTTGTGCTGAAACTGTCAAATTAAGTCCCGGCAAATTGTGTTTTAAAGCATTAGCCATTAAATTAGAAAATACGCGGGATAACTGAGTAGCATCAGCATTAACTNNCCGGCAAATTATCCGCGATCAAGATTTTAAAATTAGCTTTATAGTCATTCATTAAAGGCTCTAAATCTGCGGCCGCAGCTTCAATGACCGCCTTCAAATCTACCCGATCGCAGTGCAGAACCAAACCGCGCAATTCGCTAGCGTGAACTTCCAACAGCGAATCTATTAACCGCAATTGCTGCTCGCTACCTTGAATCATCCGCGCCAAAACAGCACGAGGAATCGCGATGGATTCCCCGGTTTGTTTCTGCCAATTTTTCAGCACCATTAATATTCCCGAAACCGGGTTTCGCAAGTCGTGAGAAAGAGCGTGAATAAATAGCCGTAGTGATTCTTGTGCCTGTTTCCGCTGCGTAATATCCTCAATTAAACCTTCATAATAAAGTACAGTGCCGTTGGCATTCCGCACCGCCCGCGCTTTCTCGGAAATCCAGACAATACTGCCGTCAGAGCGATAAATTTGAGATTCAAAATCCGCTACTCTGCCACTTTCTTCGATCGCTCGCAAAAACTCCGCC
>DMYK01000105.1:10426-16141 GCA_003483675.1 Microcoleaceae cyanobacterium UBA11344 | reverse complement strand
AGCCGGTGGAAAAGTTCTAGCTGCCACCTTCAACTTTACGCCAGTTGCCCTTTCCGACCCCAACAGCCCTTTCCAGGCCAATAAAAGTGTAGGTCAGGGACTCGGCACAGCAGGCGGCTGGTCAGGCTACAGCTTGTCATTCCAGAGCCAGCAAAAGGGATTTGCCATTAACAATCAAGGTGGAAGGGTCGCATATTACGCGGATCTCATCGCCGGAGGTCAAGGCATCTTTACCAGCACCGGAGTCCGCACACCGACGCTCATTGCCGACACCCAAGGGAATTCAAAGTTTAGCAGTTTCGGTCAGGGACTTTCTATCAACAAAACAGGGACAGTGGCATTTTTCGCTACTCTGAAAACCGGGGCGACAGGCATCTACACCAGCAACGGCATCGCAGAACCCAAGCTGATTGCCAGCAACGCCGACGGCTATAGCTTCAATCCGGGACTCTCTATCAACGACAAAGGAGAGGTAGCCTTTTCTGCAATGAAGTCTGGGGTTCAACAAATCTTCAAATACGACAGCAGCACAGTTGTCAATATTAGCAATTGCATTGCTGCGGGGAATACTGCAACCCAATGCCCCCTTACAGGTCAAGGAGTTTACAACAACCTTAACGCTCAAGCACCTTCTATCAACAACGATGGAATAGTTGCCTTTGTGAGCATGAACGGCATTTTCACTAACGAAGGGGGTGCATCCAACCCGATTTTACCTAGCTCAAACTACTTCTCCCTCGGTTCCTACCGCGAAGCTAACATCAACGACAACGGGTTAGTTTCCGCCTATGCCCACCTTGCAGCAGGTGCTGCTGGTCAAACATCTGGGGTTGGTCAAGTGCTCATTAGTAGCGATGGTTCTCCCACTGGCGGCAGCATTGTCGCTGGCGATAATGTCACTTCAGGTCAGACCGGCTTTTATTACGTTGGCACCTCTTCTATCAACAACAAGGGAAACATTGCCTTTATGGCTAACCAGGTGACAGGTAAAGATGGCATCTTTATTGGAGCCGATGCGGTGAAGGATAAAATCATCGGCGTTGGCGATGCTCTCTTTGGTTCCACAGTGCAGGAGCTTTTCTTTGACCGGCACGCCCTGAGTAATGATAATGAGATTAGCTTCTGGGCAAAACTTGCCAATGGTGTTTCGGGAATCTTCCGCGCTAATAGCTTTGCTGACTCGCAATACAATCCTTGGATGCCGAACTGTAGCGATGGGGGTGGAGCCTATGGTTTTTGCGACGTTAGTGGCAATGGCTGGTATGATCCCCCTACTGCCTACGGCTTTAATTACAAGATGACTTCTGACTCTTTGTTTACCTCAATTCTCGACTTGCCGAGCAATTTTGTTAAACCCTTCACTGTTGCAGTCGGAGACATTCTTTTAGGTGACTTTAACGCAGGCGATCGCATCGACTTTAGCAAATTTGCAGCCAAACTTGGCGGCTTGCTAGTAAACGGCAGTGGCGTTAAAGAATTTACCGTCACCGGCCTTGATGTTGATCCCAGCAATCCCGCCATATTCCCTATCAAACTCGCCTCTAACACCGATTTAATGAGCTTTGATATGCAGGCGCTTCTCAACCCAGATACAGTTGGCGGTATCGGCGGTACTGGTGGCACTGGCACTGGTGAGCCTGGTACTGGTGGGCCTGGCACTGGTGGCGGCAGCGAACCCGTGCCCGAACCTACAACAATCCTGGGAACATTGCTATTTGGCGCGATCGCAGCCAAGATCAAGTGGCAACGTGCATTAGCCCAAAAAGCAGCAAATTAAACGTAGTGTAGGCAAAGCTGCCAAAAGTTTGTCATCACCAACCACAAACTATTGCCGGCTTTGCCCCTCCAAATCTGCGATCGCTACTTGTCTACTAGGATTAGTGTCAACTTAAAGCCGAAGTCACTATCCTCATTCGCCAGGGGTTTTAACCCCTGACGGGCTGAAGTTGACACCTAGCAAATTGGGGAATTGGGAATAAGGAATTGGGAATGACAGCTAATCAACAGTAACCGTCAACCGTCAACAGTCAACAAACTAATTAAGCACTTCTCAATGCAACGATCGGGTCTAGTTTAGCAGCTTGTTTTGCGGGCACGATGCCGAAAAATAAGCCGATGCTGCCGGAAACGCCGACTGCAAGTGCGATCGCCACTGGGGAAACGCTAGCTTGCAGAGGAGTGAACGCACCTACCAAAAGCACGCCACCGATACCGAATCCAGTGCCGATCGCACCGCCTGCCGCCGACAAAATCACAGACTCAATCATAAACTGAATTAGGATATCTTGCTGAGAAGCTCCGATCGCCTTTCTGAGTCCAATTTCCTTAGTACGTTCAGTAACAGAAACCAGCATAATATTCATAATCCCGATGCCGCCGACAAACAGCGAAATTGCCGCCACGAAAGCCAACATCAACGTCAAAGCCTCAGTAATACTGCCCAAAGTCTTCATTAAATCTTTCTGATTTCGGACAGTAAAATCATCCTCCTTAGTAATTTTGTGACGCAACCTGAGCAGGTTTTCTATTTGAAATTGGGCCGCTTGCATCAGAGTTTCATCTTTGATAGAAACCGAAATAAATGTGACTTTTGTACCGTAGGGAGACGTTCTACCTACGATGCGATTTGCCATTGTTGTCAGCGGCAAATAAACATTCATGTCTTGATTGTCGCCAAAGCTGGAACCCTTTGCCTGCATAACTCCAATTACTTGAAAAGTCGAATTTTTGATGCGGATATATTGACCAATTGGCGGTGTATTACCAAACAATTGTTCTGCTGCTTCTGAACCTAAAGCTACTACATTTTCTTGTCTTTCTAAATCGAGTTTGTTTAAAAAACGACCTTGGGCAACATCAAAGCTTCTGACTGTCAGAAATTCTGGGGTAGTTCCGACAATGGAAGATGAGACATTTTTGTTACGATAGGTAACGAGTTGACTATCATTGAGACTTGGTGCGACTTCTTGGACAGCAGCAACTTGAGATGCGATCGCATCTGCATCTTCCAACACTAACGTCTGGGGCGGAATCACCGGGCGGCTTTGCGCTTCTGGACTTCCGGGAATAATAAATAGCAAGTTTGACCCCAGAGAGTTAACTTGTCCCTCGATAAATGTTTGAGCTCCTTCGCCGATGCCAATCATCGAAATTACGGAAGCATTACCGATGATAATTCCTAACATCGTCAAGCTACTGCGAAGTTTGTTTCCCATCAAAGTTGTGACGGCCATTTTGACGCTTTCAACAATATCCATAATTCGATTTTGGATTTTAGATTTTGGATTTTAGATTAGGGAATTGGTAATAGGGAATGGGTAATAGGGAATGGGGAATTGGTAATGTGTCAACTTAAGATTTAAGCCCATAATAAATCTCGCTTGTATTCGAGTCTAGATCCCCCTAAATCCCCCTTAAGAAGGGGGACTTTGAGAAAAGTCTTGTCCCCCCCTTCTTAAGGGGGGTTAGGGGGGATCTCCGGGTTTAAAAACACCCTAGGGGCGATCGAGAGGAATAATGCCCAATGCCAATGCCAATGCCAATGCCCAATGCCCCATGCCCCATGCCCCATGCCCTACTTTTGATTCTTGATAATATCCTCAAGTTTTTTACCTTGAGGAAGTTCGATAAAAACCCGATCGCCCGCTTTTGCACCCTCTAAAATCTGAATCTTATTACCAATAGTCGAACCAATCGTAACTGGCTGAAACTTCGGCTGTTTTTTATCATCGGGAATCAACACACCAGTTTGACCTTTATTAGTCACAATGGCCACAGTCGGCACAACTAAAGCATTCCTCAACTTTTGACCAACAAATCTCAAATCTACGTTCATCCCCGACTGCAACAAATCTTTGCCCGTGTCAATGGCTACGCGCACTTGAAATAGCGTCACATCCCGTTCTTTAACTGCTTCTGGTGCAATCAATTTAACGCGACCTTTAAACACTTTATCTGGATAAGCATCGGCGACTATTTCAACTACTTGACCCGGTTTAATTTGACTGATATCTGCCTCCGGCACTTTCGCTAAAACTTCCACATCTCTTGCTAGAGCAACAATCGACGTTGAAGTTGCAGAAGTAGCATCCGATGCCGAAGTTGCCGGAGTTACAAAAGCTCCTTGGATGGCGTATCTTTGGGTAATAACTCCTGCAAAGGGAGCGCGAATTTTAGTATCTTCTAGCTGCACTTCTTGATAGTGGACTTGAGCTTGGGCTTCGGCTAAGTCAGCTTTAGCTTGATCTATTTCTTCCGGGCGAGAACCATTTACTTGTACTGCTAATTGGCTTTTTGCTTCAGCAACTGCTGCTTCAGCTTTAGCTATTTCTTCGGGACGATTGCCGTTTTCTACTTGTGCTAATTTGCTTTTGGCTTCGGCAACTTCTGCTTCGCTTTTAGCAATTTCTTCCGATCGCGTCCCGTTTTGCAATTGCTTCAATCCTTGGCTCTCGACTTCAACGGCAGCTTGCAGTTGCTGGATTTGCGACAGCCGATTTTCTTGCAGTTGTTGCAGACGTCTTTCGGATTCAGTTAATTTAGCTTGGGCAGTACGATTTTCTTTAATTAATTCATCCAGTTTATCTTGAGCCAGAGCACCTTCTTGTACTAATGGCCGATTGCGTTCCACACGTTGAGCTGTTAGTTCGGCTTGGGCTTTACTCGATTCAATTTGGGTTTGTGCTTGGGCAATTTCTTGTTTTAAACTACCCGTTTGAGCATCTGCTAAACGAGCCTGAGCTTGGGCTAATCGAGCTCGCCCTTGGCTGACTTCTTCCACGCGGCTGCCGGCTCGCAGTTTTTGCAAGCCGGCTTGAGTTTGCTGCAAGCGGGATCTGGCTCCTGCGACTTCTTCAACGCGACTGCCAGCTTGGAGTTGGGCGAGACTGGCTTTGGCTTGATCTAAGCGCGCTTGAGCACTGGCGATGTCTTCGACGCGATTCCCGGCTGCGATTTTGGCAAGTTTGGCTCTAGCGCTAGCCTCGCGGGCTTTGGCTTGAGCGAGTTGCGCTTCCACGTCGCGACTTTCCATGCGAGCAATAATTTGTCCTGCTTGGACTTTATCGCCCTGTTCGACAAATAATTCTGCGATCCGCCCGGAGCCTTTGGGGCTGAGATTCACGCGCTGTACGGGCTGCACGATGCCGCTAGATGTAATCCGCACGGTGAGGTTTTGCGATTCCACCGGGACTGTCATGGTGGCGATCGCATCTACTTTCGGCTGCGATTTACTATTTACTATATATATGGTAGTCGGTACAGCTAGCAACCCGGCTGCAACCAGCCCGATCGCCCACCGATTCGGCTGACGCGCGGGTTTCTTGGGAGACTGCTTTTGGGGGGTTTTGGTATCTGCAATCTGGGTGTCTACAGTCTTGGTGTTTACAGTCTTGGTGTCTTCCACCTTGACCTGAGCAGTTTCCTGTTTGGGGCTAACGATCATAACCGACTCACCTAATTTAATCTCAGGATTACTTTTAAGGTAAAATTTTTGCTGATGCTTGGCATCGTCTTTCGGACTCATCCGATCGGGTGATTTCAAAAAAAGTTCCCCAACCAGCATCTATCAAGAATTATAACTAATTTTTGCAAGTTATTAAAAAATGTTAAGTTTTCTCAGCCAAAAGACTGAGACGGAAGTTCGATCGACACCGCAACGGTCACGCTCGCGAATTCGCAGTGTCCAGATTTTACCACGCTGGGGCGGCGATCGGT
>DMYK01000105.1:3696-10406 GCA_003483675.1 Microcoleaceae cyanobacterium UBA11344 | reverse complement strand
TCAAAAACGAGTCGCTTAACAGGTTAAAATATTTGCCAATCGCGTAAAATTCACTCGATCGTAAAATGAATCTTCCTCAAAGCGTTACAATTCTGGCAATTTTACAGCTAATTAGCGCAATCTTCAGTCTCCTTGACGGCTTGTTGATCTTACTTTTTGCAGGCATTTTTGGCGGGCTTGGTGCTGTTGTCGGCGGGGCGAAAGTGGGAACTGTAATCGGCGGCTTTATTGCAATTTTTGCCGCGCTCAGTCTGATTTTAGGCCTAATCTCCTTAGTCTTAACTTGGGGTTTGTTTCAACTTAAAACTTGGGCTTGGACGGGAACGTTAATTGTTCATGTCATCGCCACAATCGCACAGTTAGCGAAAATGTTGGGTAGTGCTGGTACTGCGGTCAATTTTTTAACTCTTGGTTTTGCGATCGTTTGCATTTACTACCTGCTGCGGCCGGATGTTAAACAGGCTTTTGCGATTTAAATTGAAGTAAACTAATTTCCTTTAGCGACTTCCGACTGCCAGCCAAGTTGCTGCCGCACTGCTTGTAATGACTTTCCTCTTTTTGCCTTCGGACGATCGCCCTTATTTGGTAAATCTGAAGCAGAAAGCACTTGCTTTTTTAGAGCTTCTTGAAGCAGATTAAGTTCTTCTTGAAGTTCTTCTAACGATTCTCCAAAAGGTGCGGACTCTTTTTCCGAGCAGGCAGCGATCGCACCGCTATCGTCATAATATACCGTGCGGATTGTATAGATACCATCCTCGAAAAACACTCGATAATCCCAGTGCATCATAGTTCTCCCTATTATCCTAGCTGTCAACTTTCAACTGCCAACAGGCATCGGTGCGTCGCTGATCGATTGTCGATTTTTTGAGGGATGATCGGTGGCGACGCACCCTACGACTGTCAACTGTCAACTGTCAACTGTTTAACGATATTGAATTCGAGGGTCAAAGAAAGCATAGGAAATATCAACCAAAAGATTAATCAGAACAAAAGTCACCTTAACCGCTTTTAACTGGACGGAAAGAATTTAAGAAATTGAGCAAAGGAAGCAGATTGCGCGACTGTATCCACAGGCGACCTTGACCTTGGAAGCGACAAACCAATCCTTCACCGCCTAAAATCCCAGTTTTCAGATTTTTAAAAGATAAACCGCCCATTATTTCCACATGATAATTAAGAGTATCTTCAAAAGCGACAATGTAACCAGTATCTACAACATAATCGCCATCAACGGGAATTTCAACAATTGCACCGTAGGAAGAAAACCAAAAATCACCACTGCCACTAGCTTTGATTAAAAACAGTGATTCGCCACTAAAAAAGCCTTTAAAGCCTTGAAATTTTGTGTCAATAGTGACCGTAGGACTAGAGGCAACAAACCCGGAAGATTGAACGATTAAGCTATTACCATTCAGATAATAATGCTGAATATCTCCAGGAACTCCTGGGGAAACAAACAATTGCCCCGGTTTTCCGGTCGCGGTAAATTCACTTACAAATAGCGATTCACCTCCTAACATTCGACCAATTCCTTTCATTAATCCCCCTGGCACTTTCGATTTCATTTTGATGCAAGAGTCCATTGCTGCCATTGCTCCTGATTCGACAAAAACAGTTGCATTTTTCTTAAGGTCTAATCGTAATGAAGCATAGGAAGGTGAATGCTCAATGGTATAATCAATTTGATTTGTCGTCATTGTTATTTCTCCATGATTTTACAGTGATCTATTATCTAGGCGGTAATTGCGAGCCAACTAATTTACCAAAAGCCGAAGCATTGTGAGTTTGGCAAAATAATTTCCCTTTTCCTTTAAATCGACAAACTAATCCTTCACCGCCTAGAAAAGCACCTATCCAGCTAGAACCAGGTTTGCCAATTGTAAAGTTTAGCGTTTTTTCAAAGGCGACAATATGGCCAGTGTCTACCACATATTCGCCAGCCACTTCAATTTCATAAATTGCCCCAAAAGAATTCAGAAGTAAATCGCCTTTGCCGCTGATATCTAACCAAAAAATTGATTCTCCAGAAAACAATGATTTAAAACCTTGAAACCCTAAATCAATATTGACATTAGAACTACTAGCTAAATAAGAAGTTGCCTGTACTACCAACCCCACATTAGACACTTGATAATGAACGATATCACCGAGAAGTTTTGGGGCTAAAAATAATTCACAGCCAGCAGTAGGAGAACGAAAGACACTTAGAAATAGTGACTCTCCTCCTAACATTCGTTTAACTCCACCTAAAATGCCGCCGCCTTTACCTTGTCGCAGAGTAGTGCTAACATTAATGTGGCCAGACATGGCAATCATTGCACCTGCTTCTGCCACTAATTCTTCACTAGCATTGAAAGTGATGTGGGCGATCGCACAATCAGGTTGCTGCAAAATTTGGATCTCCATTATTGTTGCCTCTATTGCAAAATCAAAATAATTTGGGACGTAAAAACTTAACTAAACCATCAATGCTACGAGACTGTAAATAAATATCTCCTTTCCCGGAAAGCTTATTCACAAATCCTTCACCTGAAGTGATTGAACCAAATAAGCCTCCTGCCATACCAACACTCATTTTAATTCCTGGTTCATAGGCTACTAAATGACCGCTATCAACCACGAAATCCCCTGTAATTGTTTTCTTGGTAATGCCGCCATAGGCACCAAAAAAAACGACTCCTTTACCGTTACTGCTGGCTTTTAATTTGAACAGTCCTTCGCCAGCAAACCAACTGGCAAAACCAGCCCATCCTACGCCAATTTTTAGCCCTTTTGTATGAGCAATATAAGCGCCGGATTGAAAACAAATTTGGCGATCGCTCTGTAATTCTATGGCTTCTATATCGCCAATTGTAGGTTGAGTTAGGACAACTTGGAGATGTGATTGAGTTGGATTGATGAATCTATTGACAAACAAAGATTCACCACCAAAAAACTTTTTCATTAATGCAGAGAAGAAGCCACCTGAAAATTCAGTTTTCATCGAGAGTTGACCATCCATGCTAGTCATTGCACCCGCTTCGGCGGTGATGCTTTCACCTGGGGCGAGGGTCACGAAAATAGCCGCAAAGGACGGTTTATAGCGAATTTTATATTTCACAGGGAATCTCCTGTAGAGACTATTGAATAGAATACAATTTTGCCAAAATTTTTTGAGTTAAGGACAGATTTTAACAAAAATATACAAATTTTTCTAAGTTCGTATTCTCAACTCTAATAAATTGGTACTTCTCCTTTGCTCTCCCCTCTGGGAACTCTGCGCTCTCTGCGGTTCATTTAATAAATTCTCTATTAAAATCAAACAGAATCTAAATATATTTCTCATTTGTACCCGATTGACCGATAATGAAAGGTTGTCCGATATCAAGAAAGTCCAGTGAATATACAACAAGTCACAGATTTAATTAACCAACCAATTCGAGTAGGCGTGCTCGGCTACGGCGGACTCGGCCAAGCCGCCGCCCGGTTACTCGCTCCCAAACGCGAAATGCTCTGGGTAGCCGCCGCCGATCAAAAAGGTTACGCTTATGCCCTAGAAGGCTTAAATTCCCAGAAATGCGAGGCAATTTACAAGTCTCAAGGTTCATTAGGTTATTTGGAACCTGGGGGAATTTTGAGCGATCGCAGTATTCAAGATCTCATCCAAACAGCCCAAGGAGTAGACGGCTATTTCCTAGCATTACCAAATCTTCCCAACACATTCATGGCATCTGTAGCCAGACAATTTATCGAATCCGGCTGGAAAGGAGTATTAGTTGATGCCATCAAACGCACCAGCGCCGTTGAACAAATTCTCGCCATGAAATCCGAACTTCAAGCAGCAGGAATTACCTACATGACAGGCTGCGGTGCAACACCTGGGTTACTAACAGCAGCAGCAGCATTAGCCGCTCAAAGTTACGCAGAAGTTCACAGCGTTAAAATCACCTTTGGAGTCGGAATTGCTAATTGGGAAGCTTATCGAGCCACGATTCGCGAAGACATCGCACATTTGCCCGGTTATGACGTACCAAAAGCCCAAGCAATGACTGATGCAGAAGTGGAAGCACTGTTAGATAGCACCGACGGTTTATTGAAGCTGGAAAATATGGAACACGCCGATGATATTATGTTGGAATTGGCCGGAATTTGCGATCGCGATCGAGTCACAGTCGGCGGCATCGTCGATACCCGAAATGCCAAAAAACCCCTGAGCACCAACGTCCAAATTACCGGCCGCACTTTCGAGGGCAAAATCTCGACTCACACCTTTACTTTAGGCGATGAAACCAGCATGGCAGCCAATGTTTGCGGCCCAGCTTTCGGTTATCTGAAAGCAGGGATCATGCTGCAAAGAAAAGGCATTTCCGGCTTATTCACCGCCGCTGAAATCATGCCCCAATTTGTCAAGTAAGCTAAAAATCAATTACATTATCTATTAGATACCCGACTTCTTGAAGAAGTCGGATATCTGAATATTCTGTTTTGTTAGGTTGGCTTACTTAATCATCTGCATCAGGATCAATACCCATTGCTAGCAGCCGCTCTGCAAGTCGCGCCGCTTTTTGTTCCGCCCGTTCAGCACGCTGACGCTCCTGTTCAGTTCTCAGTTTTTCAAGTTCAGCTCTTTCGTCACCAATTAATAACAAATTCCCGTGATTATCCCACCATCGCAACCAAAGTTGCGTTTGATTTTGATAACTTCCCTGCCAAAGTCCCAACTCAATTTCTAATGGTTCAATCGGATAGTGACCCCGTTGATTAGGTTCTAGTTTGTGATAAGACAAGTCTCTCAAATGATAGACTTCTAATCGATCATTGCTCATCTCATAAATGCCGTAGTAAGGAATGCGAATAATTTGCTCGTAAACCCAAAACTTACCCGGTTTTTGCACTTCTCCTTCATCAGTCATCAACAGAGGAGTGGCATCCCGTTCTTCATTGCCATTTCCGCTGGCAAATTCCAAAGCAATTAAAGGTGCAAAATGTTCTCGCCACAGCACGTAAGAACGGCGATATTTTCCCTGTTCCGGGCGTGCTGAAACATTCGGGGCGTAGAACCAGTCAGGAGCTTCTGCCCCTCGTTCCGGTGGTTCAGTTTCTCGCCAATAAATACCACAATCTTGTCCTATGCAGTAGCGTCCGTCGGGATGTCGCTGTTGCAAAACAGGCCCGATGGAATCGGTGAGAATTATGCTTTGAGGATGCTCCTGAAAATTTTTCACGAAAGTACCGTCAGACTCAGGAAGTTGTGTATGATCTGGAAATGCGGGGGGCAGACCTATGTCAATTAATGTTTCCGACATAATTTTAGGGCGATCGGAGCTATTGTTTACAATTTTATCATAGGAACAAATTGATCCGTGGGGTCAATTCTTTAATCTAAAATCTTCAATCTTTAATCTAAAATCGATCGCACCAGCCCCTAAAATTCGTAACTTTCTTCACCCATACTCCCTACTCTTCAGAATCTACACATTCTTGTTCTGCCAATTCCTCCTCATTCACAAAACTCAAACTTTCCACCACAAACGGCAAACCAGCAGCCATCAAACCGCGCTGAATGCGATCGGGAGTTTCGTCAAACAACACAAATAAAGGATGAACAGCCTCAGCTTCATCGCTGAAAATATGCCTGTAGCGGTGCGGCATCACCCACTCATAACCTTTATCCAGCCAAACCTGACACTGCCGCCAGCGGCCGAGTAACTCAGAAAAATCCTCACCGGGGCGATGAATAAAAATCAAAATTTCCACCCCAATTTTAACTTTCCATTCAGGATCGCACATCAAAATTGCCAAATCACAGGGCAAACAAACAGCTTGTCCTGGCGATATGCTAGCGCCACTGCTTAGAGCATAGGAAACCCCCTCCCGCAGCCGCGCAATTGGCAAAGGAATCGCAATTAAACTCTCGTTAGCGCGGCGAATACTCGGAATCATTTCCATGTAAAGCCGATACTTCTTCAGCAGCGCGATCGCGGCAGAAGATTCGCTGTATTGTGCTAGTAAAGCTTCGTAATGTGATTTTTTAACCGACATTTTAAATCAAGTATAGAAGAAGTCAGGCAGGACTGGGTAATTAGTCATTAGTTATTGGTTACTGGTTATTAGTTATTAGTTATTCGCACTCTTCTAATCACCAAGAACCAATAACAAATAACAAATAACCGATAACAACAGACTGTTGTTTACATCTTTTGGAACACTGCGAACATCGGCAGATACATAGACAGCAAAATCGAACCTACGATACCACCTACCACCACAATCATCAGTGGCTCTAGCATACTCGTGAGTCCTTTTACAGCCTCTTCCACCTCAGTTTCGTAGAAAGCGCCAACTTTCACCAGCATCTTGTCAAGTTCCCCAGTTTCTTCGCCAATTGCGATCATTTGAATTGCCAAAGAAGGGAAAACTTTCTGTTCTTGCAAAGCAATACTGATCATGCCGCCGCCTTGAATTTCATTCCTTGCATATTCGATCGCATTTGAGATGGCCTGATTCCCGGCCACATCTCGCACAATTTCCAAAGAGTTGAGAATCGGCACTCCCGATCGCGTCAGGGACCCAAATATGACACAAAATCGAGCCACCGCCGATTTTTCCAGCAAATCTCCAAAAATCGGCGCCTTCATCATCATCTTATCAACTTGCAGATGACCTACTGGAGTTTTGTAGTACATCCCGAATCCAATATTTAGCGCTATAATCACCCCAATAGTTGTCAC
>DMYK01000105.1:2014-3662 GCA_003483675.1 Microcoleaceae cyanobacterium UBA11344 | reverse complement strand
CCGGCAAATCTGCACCAATATCCTTAAATATTTTCGCAAAAGTTGGTAGCAGAAATATGGTCATCGCGAAAAAAATCACGATCGCGATGGAAAACACAGTCTTCGGATAAGACATCGCCGAATTAATTTCAGACGACGTTTTATGATTTTTTTCCATCATTACCGCCAGACGGTCTAGTGATTCATCTAGCACACCCCCGACTTCTCCCGCTGCGACCATACTGATAAACAGTTGGTCAAAAACATCAGGAAACTTCGCCATCGATTCTGCCAAGTTGATCCCCTCTTGTACGTCAGCATTCATGCTCCTGATCGCTCGTTTCAACTTAGGATTAGAACACTGTTCCTGCAACACAGAAAGACATCTAACGATGGCAACCCCTGCATTAAACATCGCAGAAAACTGACGAGCAAAAATCGCTAAATCTTTAATGGTAACACTGCTAAAATTGTACTCTATTTCCTCCTGAATTTTCTCAATACTAAAGCCGCCTTTAGACTTTTGATCGATCGCATTAGTTGCCATATATTGCCTCTGGGAAATTATTAAGATTTTGTTTCGATCTGTTATTAGTTATTAGTTATTAGTTACTTTTTGGGTTTTGAACGTAGTTTTTAGTTCTGGGCTTTTCGGAAATTATTACTAATAACTAATCCCCGAAAACCAAGAAGGAATAACCAATAACCAATAACCAATAACCAATAACCAATAACTAAATTAATGACCCCCTGTCTTTGCACCAGCGGGTGCCGGGCCGATCAACCGTTCGAGTTCATCTGGCTTAGATGCCTTGGCCATTCCCGATTCCCAAGTGATTTTACCAGCCTTGTAAAGATCAGATAAAGCCATTTCCATTGTCCTCATGCCCAACTTCGCCCCCATTTGGATTTGGGAGTAAATCATTGGAGTTTTCCCCTCCCGGATCAAGTTAGACATAGCAGGAGTATTCAGCATAATTTCCATAGCACAGCAACGGCCGCCGCCAACTTTCACAACCAAATTTTGGCTGGCTATTCCCACCAAAGAGTTAGACACTTGGGCGCGAACCTGGGGTTGTTGAATGGGCGGGAACACGTCCAAAATCCGATCGATCGTTGCAGCCGCAGAATTAGTGTGCAGCGTTCCCATTACCATGTGACCCGTTTCCGCCGCCGAAATTGCCAGACCGATGGTTTCCAAGTCGCGCATTTCCCCCACCAGAATCACGTCAGGATCTTCCCGCAGAGCAGCCTTCAGCGCATTAGAAAAGCTCTTAGTATCTTCGCCCTTTTGACGCTGGTGAAACAAACTCTTAACATTGGGAAACACATATTCGATCGGGTCTTCAACTGTCAGAATGTGTTCCGCCCGCGTCCGGTTGACCAGATCCAACAAAGCCGCCATCGTAGTAGTTTTCCCAGATCCCGTTTGCCCCGTCACCAACAGCATACCTCTGGGTCTTTCCGTCAGATCCCGCAAAATCTGCGGCACGCCTAAAGCATCTGCGTTCGGAATCTTAGAAGCCAGAGCCCGCATGCATGCAGCCCAAGTACCCCGTTCCCGGTAAACGTTCACCCGGAACCGAGCCAACCCCTTCACCCCGTAAGCGCAGTCGAGTTCCCACTCCATCTCCAATTGCTTGCGCTGCATATTGTTGAGCATTTGGAA
>DMYK01000105.1:0-1950 GCA_003483675.1 Microcoleaceae cyanobacterium UBA11344 | reverse complement strand
CGCGCCCGCTTGGATGTGTATGTCTGAACCCCCTTTCTCTACCAGGCACTCCAGTACGTCTTCAATCATCAGACCCATAGATATGTCTCCTCGATCGAGTTGATAGTTAATAGTTATTGATCAATTTAACCCAGTTAACAGTTAACGGTTGACAATTAACGGTTAACTCTTAACTCTTGACTGTTTTTTGCTGCTGAATCAATCTAGAAAGCGCGGAGTCAAACAGTACGGACAATCCAGCATCTCCGGCTTCAATTCCGCCTGACAAGTCTTGCAGGTCAGCCCCTGCTTGCGTTTTGCCTTCAGTTCAGCCTCCAGCCCAGAGTCTGTAAACGTCACCCGCTCGACTTCCTCAAAAGTAGTCGCGCCTTCTCGCACTAACTGCAAACTGTAAGCCAGCAAGGTTTTCATCCCTTCTTCTACTGCGGCTTCCTTAATTTGCTCCGTGGGAGCACCTTGAGTGATCAGAGCTTGCAGCCGCTCGGTATTTTTCAGGAATTCGTAAACCCCTACCCGCCCTTTGTAGCCTATGCCGCCGCACTTCTTGCACAGTTGTTCGCTTTCTGCCAGTTCCTTTCTCTGCTCAACTGGTATGGTGTTTGCTTTGTAGATAGTCAGATCCATTTCTTGAGAAGCCGACAGGCCGTACCTGCCCAGTTCGATCGCAGTAGGTTGATAAGGAATGCAGCATTTGTCGCAAACGCGCCGCATCAGACGCTGAGCTAACACACCCAACAGAGCCGCCGAAATCATGAAGGGTTCTACGCCCATTTCGTCCAAACGGGCGATCGCACCTGCCGCGTCGTTTGTGTGCAGCGTCGTCAACACCAAGTGTCCGGTCAGCGCAGCTTCCAGAGCCGTTTTCGCCGTTTCCTTGTCCCGCGTTTCCCCCACTAGCATGACGTCAGGGTCTTGCCGCAAAAACGCCCGCAGAATGTTGGAAAAAGTCAAGTCTTTTTCCCGAATTACTTGACACTGGGTAATTCCCGGCAAAGCATATTCGATCGGATCTTCCGCCGTACAAATGTTAATCGCCGGATCATTCTTTTCCGCCAGAATCGAATACAGCGAAGTAGACTTACCCGAACCAGTCGGCCCCGTCACCAAAATCAGTCCGAAGGGGCGGCTCGCAGCGTCTCGAACCAAAGCCAGAGTTTCTGGATCCGAGATTAACAAACCCAGACCCAACTGAGTGCTGGAACTGTCCAAAATCCGCAGCACAATTTTTTCGCCATAGCGGGAAGGCAAGCTATTTACCCGGAAATCCACAGTCCGTCCTTCAAATACCCGGCGGATGCGGCCATCTTGAGCTTGTCTGCGTTCGGCAATGTCCAAATTGGCAATAATTTTGAACCGAGCAGTAATCCCTTGCACCACTTGTTTGGGAAATCGGAAATACTCTTGGAGCACCCCGTCCTTCCGCATCCGAATCCGCATGAATTCTTCTTGAGGTTCGACGTGGATGTCAGAGGCCTTTTCGGACAAAGCTTTAGCCAAGATGATGTTGACCGCTTTGATTACAGGAGCTTGCTCACCAGCGTTTATAGTGTCAGCTAAGTCTTCTGTATCGGCAGAAACCTCTTCTAACGAGAGTTCGCCAAAATCTCCCTCCCCTACGGAGAGCCTTTCAGCCTTTTCGGCTTCGGCTATTTTGCCTGCTATCTTAACTTGTTCGTCTTGATAGGCAGAAGTAATGTCCTGATAGTCATCCGGGGTAATCACCCGCCGCTGAAAAGTCAACCCCTTCAAAATCCGTCGCAAATCTTCTTGAGCGTCCAGGTTGTCAGGATCGACCATTGCCACTACGATCGCCGGAGGTTCAGTTTCTGTCTCCGCCACAGGTAAAAACCGACGTTGGTGACAAGTTTCGAGCTTAATATTTAACCTGTCGAGCATCTTTCCGAGCTGCTCGCTAGACATTTGGCTCATCTCCGGGTCAAATGCTTCAAC
>DMYK01000291.1 GCA_003483675.1 Microcoleaceae cyanobacterium UBA11344 | reverse complement strand
CCGCCGCCTCTTCCCCTCGCGGCAATTATCCCATCTTCTACCAGAAAATATGCAAAAAATGCCTGCTTCCCCACACTTAAACTCAAAAATTCCGCCTCCCGCGATTCACCACCGCGAATAGATCCTTGATATACAGTTTTCCCCAACAATTTCACCGTAATTCTGGTAAAATCAAAAGCTAAAATATTATTAGGCAAAAACTTAGTCGGCCCGGAAAGAGTCAGTTCCATCGTACCAACTTTTACAGAATTTTCCACTCTGCCAATTTCGCTATTTTCTTCTCCTTCAGCCACAGGTTCTGCCGCATAAGCAATGGAAATTTTCGCAATCCATTGAGGGATGTAACGTCCAGCACCTAACACAATCCCCGCTTTTTTTCGAGTCTTTTTCGTGCCAGTGATAAAGCAGAGTTGCCAGTGGCCGATTAACTGGTTAAAAGCATAGCGAGTTTTGGTTTTTTTGGCGCTTTTCTCTGCTGCTAGGAGGGCTGCGACTACAACATCGGCAGATGGTTTAGAGTTAGATTTAGTGGCTTGTTCTAGAATTGATGTGGTTTCCATATAGAATTAGATAGTTCGATCGCCCCGAGAGTACCGTGCAACCTGTAGACTTTACAACTTTAACCGCCGCTTGCAGCGAACTGCGAGCCGAATGGCTGCCAGCGCGCCTAGAACAAGTCTATCAGCGCGATCGCTTCACCGTAGCCCTGGCCCTACGCACCATGAAAGGGCGCGGCTGGATCGACGTTTCATGGCATCCTGTGGCCGCCCGCATCTGCGTCGGCGACTCCCCCCCACGCATTCCCGATACCTTCACCTTCAGCCAGCAACTGCGGCACCAACTCAGCGGTTTAGCACTGGTTTCCATCGCCCCCATTTCCTCCTGGGAAAGAGTCATAGACTTGCAATTCGCCCAACGCCCCGGAGAACCAGCCCTCTGGCACCTCTACGCCGAAATCATCGGCAAATACAGCAACGTCATCCTCACCGCCCAAGACAATCTCGTTGTCACCTGCGCCCACCAAGTCAGCGCCAAACAGTCCAGCGTGCGGCCAATCCAAACCGGACAACCCTACGAAATGCCCCCCTCGCTGACCGATGCAGCCCCAAGCGCGATCGAACCTCAAAACCGCTGGCAAGAAAGAATTAGCCTGGTTCCTGGTCAATTACACCGCAATCTGCTGAAGAATTACCGGGGGTTGAGTAAGGCGTTAATTTGGTCGATGATTCGATCGGCCAATTTAGACCCCGAACAATCCACCGACAGCCTCAATCCCGACGAATGGCAGCAACTATTTCACGGCTGGCAACACTGGCTGCTAGCCCTAGAAAACTCAAAATTTAAACCGAGTTTAACAGCCCAAGGCTACACCGTCATCGACTGGCTAATACCGGAGGCAAAACAGGCAGAACCTGAAAACGAATCTGAGCCGTTAAATCAGTTACAAAATCCGTTGTCCATCCAAGAATTACTCAACAGTTACTACACCGCCGAACTCAATGAACAATTATTTGCCCAACTGCGGCATCAACTGAGTCAAAAACTCAACAACCTGCTAGCAAAACTGCGCCTCAAAGCCAACACTTTTAAAGAGCGATTGCAGCAATCCGCCGAGGCCGACTTGCACAAATCTCAAGCTGATTTATTGATGGCAAATTTGCAGCATTGGCAGCCGGGAATGAAATTCATCGACCTTCCAGACTTTGAAACCAACGAACCGGTTACTATTCCCCTAAACCTGGAAAAAAACGCCGTTCAAAATGCTCAAGCCCTCTACAAAAAACACCAAAAACTTAAAAGAGCTCGCATTGCCGTAGAACCTTTATTGGCCGCTGTACAGGAAGAAATCAACTATTTAGAACAAGTAGAAGCCGCACTTTTGGTATTAGAAACTTACCGCAATTCGGCAGATTTGCAAACCCTCGCAGAAATCCGCGAAGAATTGATCCAGCAAAAATATCTAGTTGTACCAGATTATCGCAGTACCGACAAAAATGCTGCGATCGAATTTCACCGCTACCAAAGCCCCAGCGGCTTTGAATTATTAATCGGGCGCAACAACCGCCAAAACGACCAACTCACTTTTCGCGTAGCAGGCGACTACGACATCTGGTTTCACACCCTAGAGATTCCCGGAAGCCACGCTTTATTGCGCCTCAAACCCGGTACTGTGGCTGAAGAAGCCGATTTGCAATTTGCCGCCGACATGGCGGCCTACTACAGTCGCGCCCGCCACAGCGAACAAGTGCCGGTGGTTTATACAAAACCTCAATATGTGTATAAGCCGAAAGGTGCGAAACCTGGTATGGTTGTATACAAACAGGAGCGGATCGTCTGGGGTCGCCCGCAGAAAGCCCAGGCTTAGTTTATACAATGTTCGGGCGATCGAGATTTGCCACATTTAATTTTGTGTCGAATTGTAAATTTTTATTGCACAAATTAAATTGGGTTGTTAAGATACAACTTTAGAGGGATATATTCCTGAGAACCCGCCGCAAGGAAACGCGCAGTTTGGGTTTGCTTACTGTGAGAACTGTGAGAACACAGTGAGAGAATTGTCAGAAAACAACGGATTTAACGATTGCAGACCAGCTTGATTTCAAGCTGGTCGTTTTT
>DMYK01000507.1:12519-14353 GCA_003483675.1 Microcoleaceae cyanobacterium UBA11344 | reverse complement strand
GGTTCAGGGGCGCTATCAAACAGTTTTTTGCTCATCTCAACGGGAACTATAGTATCAGCAGTTCCGTGAATAAATAGCACAGGCATTTGCAGCCGATCGACTTTAGCGATCGAATCAAACCGCTGTATCAGCAACAAATCTATCGGAAACATCCGATACACCCCGGCTTGGAAGTCCACCATAGCCCGCGCCGAAGTAAAAGAGCCTTCCACGATTAACCCCGCCGCCTCCGGGTGGCGCACTGCTAGATCGATCGCGATCGCCCCTCCCAAAGAATGACCGTAGATATAAATTTGATTCGGGTTAATTCCCCGTTTTTTCACCAAATAATCCCAAGCAAGTTGAGCATCTTCATAAACCTGAGATTCTGTCGGAAAATCGCCCTGGCTTTGTCCGTAACCGCGATAATCTATTAAAAACACCGACAAACCTAACCGATGAAATCGATTAGCGTGTTCGACATTTGCCCCCACATTTAAACCATTCCCATGCAGGTATAAAACTACCCCCCCTAACCCCCCCTTGTTAAGGGGGGGAATCGGAGTGGGCCTTCCCTCACTTTGGGGGGGAACCGGAGCAGTCCCTCCCTCGCTTTGCGGGGTCAAAATGGCTCCTCTTTCTCCCCCCTTTGGCAAGGGGGGGTTGGGGGGGGTATGCGAGGCTGGAATCCACCACCCGTGTACGCTTTCTGTCGCGCCATTTTTACTGGAAATTGGCAGCACAACATCTTGATATCCCAACTGCACATCGTCGGGCGTAGCTGCGATCGCCCGCGTCGGAAAAAAGATAAACTTGCTTTGCGCTGCAAATAGAAATACACAAGCAGCAGCATAGGCGATCGCCAAAAACATCCCAATAGCTACTAGCGATTTAGGCGAAATAAATACAATCAATTTGTTCATAAACGATCAGGAATTGCACGGGGGGAATTAGAGAGCAGTCAAAAGCTAATGGCTAATTATTAATTCATAGAATTAGCCATTATCTATTACTAACTCCCGCCGCTGCGTTCCGCCGAATTTAAAAAATTAATGCAATTCCGGGCTGCGTAAGTGCCAATTCGTAGACTGTTCGTAGGCATGAGCCACTTGAAACAGCCGAGATTCTTGCAAAACATTACCAATCAGTTGTATGCCCACAGGCAGTCCTCGATCGTCAAAACCGCAAGGCAAACTCAAAGCTGGCAAACCAGCAAGATTGACTGGAATAGTCATCAAATCGGACAAATACATACTCAACGGATCGTCAATTTTTTCGCCGGCCTTAAAAGCCGTAGTCGGAGCTGTCGGACTGACCAAAACATCAACTTGAGCAAAAGCTTTCTCAAAGTCTTCTTTAATCAAAGTGCGAACTTTTTGAGCTTTTAGATAATAAGCGTCGTAATATCCAGCCGACAAAACGTAAGTGCCGATCGCAATCCGGCGTTTAACTTCAGCACCGAACCCTTGAGCGCGAGTTTTGGCATACATATCCAAAAGATTGTCGGAATCAGGAGACCGGAAACCGTATTTTACTCCATCATATCTCGCCAAATTTGCCGAAGCTTCCGAGGGAGCAATAATGTAGTAAGTAGGCAAACCGTAGCGGAACCGGGGACAAGAAACTACTTGAATTTCTGCTCCCAATTTTTGAAATTGTTCGATCGCCTTTGTTACCGCATCTTTCACCTCAGAGTCCAACCCTACGCCAAAAGTTTCTTTAATTACCCCAATTCTAATCTGACCTTTCGGTCGCAAATTGGGTCTCAAAGCTTGGGCGTAATCAGGAATTGGGACATTGAGACTCGTGGAATCTCTCGGATCGTAACCCGCGATCGCCCCCAACAAAATCGCCG
>DMYK01000507.1:11749-12450 GCA_003483675.1 Microcoleaceae cyanobacterium UBA11344 | reverse complement strand
CCCCACCAAGCCACAAAAAGAAGCTGGTTGACGGATCGAGCCCCCAGTGTCCGAACCCAAGCCTACGACGCATTCTCCGGCTGCTACTGCGGCCGCCGAACCACCCGAAGACCCGCCGGGCACGCGCTCCAAATCCCAAGGATTCGCCGTAACTTGATAAGCAGAAGTTTCCGTCGAACTTCCCATTGCAAACTCGTCCATATTTGCCTTACCCACCATCACAGCGCCTGCTGCTGCGAGTTTCGAGACAACAGTTGCATCATAGGGAGGCACAAAATTCTCCAAAATCCGAGAGGCGCAGGTTGTGGGAATGCCTTCGGTGCACATATTGTCTTTAATGGCGATCGGAATGCCGGCCAACAGCCCAATTTCCTCTCCGGCGGCGATTTGTGCATCCACTTTCCTGGCCTGCGCCAATGCGCTGTCTGCTGTCACGCACAGAAAGCTTTTCAACTTCGGCTCTAGCTGGGTAATGCGGTTTAATGCTTCTTGAGTAATTTCCACAGCAGAGCGTTCTTTATTAACCAGTTGTCGGTGCAACTCGCGGATGGATGCCATGCTCGTACCTTTATTATTTCTACTTTGAGATAATACAGCCAATATAGCTGGCAATTGTACCTGCTTACAGTCCGAAGGCAAAGTCTGCACGCCCGGTGGGTGCGGGTACTTATACCGATCGATTATTTTTGTGGCGAAAGTTC
>DMYK01000507.1:0-11721 GCA_003483675.1 Microcoleaceae cyanobacterium UBA11344 | reverse complement strand
CCTCATTCATAAGGGACCGATCGCACTCATCATGGCTAAACTTGAAGAATTAAGCAAAGGGGTTAAGCTCAAGGGAATTCTACCTAACACCACAGTCACGGTAGTAGATGTCTCCAAGTGTGGAAACGATGCTGTCACAGTAGTATATCGAAATGATGGCAATGGTCGTTTAGAAGATCAAGTAATCTATCGGTCAGATGAGCAAAATCTAGAGATTGTTGACCAGAAATATTCTTGGCGATTCAATGCTGATGGGGCTTTATTTCGCCTAGTTTCGGAAGCCCTCCGAATTGACTTTGCCCATCTATTCGATCCATTCTTGGCTATTCATACATCAAAAGTCGAGCCGTATCCCCACCAAATCACGGCAGTTTATGAAGAAATGCTACCGCGTCAACCTTTGCGTTTCTTGCTGGCTGACGATCCAGGTGCAGGCAAAACCATCATGGCCGGGTTGTTGATTAAAGAGCTAATCATGCGTGGTGATTTGCAGCGTTGTCTAATTGTTGTTCCTGGCAACTTAGTAATCCAGTGGAAAGAAGAACTCAAGGATAAATTTGAGCTATATTTTGAAATCCTTAGTAACGACCACATCAAGACCACACTCACAGAAAACGTTTTTGAAAAGATGCCCTTGGTCATTGCTAGGGTAGATAAATTAAAACGAGATAAATCGAGTCAAGATAAAAAACTTCAAGAAAATATCAAGTCAATTGAATGGGACTTAATTATCTGCGATGAAGCTCACAAAATGTCTGCCTCTTTCTTCGGGGGTGAAGTGAAAGAAACTAAACGTTACAAGCTTGGCAAGATCCTATCAGATAGTGAAACTACCCGCCATTTTTTATTGATGACTGCTACGCCTCATAACGGCAAAGAAGAAGATTTTCAACTGTTTATGGGGCTGCTAGACCGCGATCGCTTCGAGGGCAAATTTCGCAATGGTGTTCATTATGCAGACACCTCTGACATGATGCGACGGATGCTAAAAGAAGACTTAGTAGATTTGGAAGGCAAGCCTCTGTTGCCAGAACGTCTATCTTACTCTTTGGCTTATCATCTATCACATTTGGAAGCGCGGCTTTATAAAGAAGTGACTGAATATGTAGAGAAAGAATTCAATAGGGCTGATCAACTAGAGAAGGGACGCAAGACGAGCATCGGTTTTGCCCTAACGATTTTACAGCGACGACTGGCATCATCCCCAGAAGCAATTTACCAGTCTTTGCAAAGACGACGGGAGCGATTGGAAAATAAATTGCGTCAAAAAGAAGATTTACTGAAGACACTCACTTGTCTCGATTCAGAGGATTTAGAAGATTTACCAGTTGTTGAAATAGAAAATCTGGAAGATGAATTTGTAGATCAAGCTACAGCCGCTTCAACTATTGCAGAACTTCTAGGGGAAACTCAACAAACTTCAGGTAATTTCGCTGAAGAAAAACAGCAAGTAGAGAAGCTGGCTATGGAAGCAGTGATGGCGGCGGAACGAAAACTAGGTTTTCAGCCAAGGGATGTAAGTGCTGACAAGTGCGGTTACGATATTGAATCGCATATCCCCGGCACGAATCGGCTGCGTTTTATTGAAGTCAAAGGTCGAATTCGGGGTGCGAGTACGGTGACAGTCACGAAAAATGAAATTATCACAGCTTTGAATAAACCTGATAGTTATATCTTGGCTTTGGTGGAAGTTTCTGAGTCAATACAATTATCTCTGAATGATTGTACTGTGCGTTATGTTCAGCGTCCATTTCAGCAAAAGCCAGATTTTGCAGTGACAAGCGTGAATTATAGCTGGTCGGAACTTTGGTCTAGGGCAACCTTAGTTTAAGTAATCCCTAGCAGGCAATTAAACACCGAGTCTTTCAGCTTCTAGGAAATCCTTAGTCGCTTTTAATTGATTCCCAACCCTTTGGTGGGCAATACCACGGTAGTAGTAGGCAATACCATAGTCTCGTTTGAGCAAGAGAGCTTGGTCATAACATTGAATTGCTGCCCAATAATTTCTTTGTCGGGCATGAACTCTACCTTGTCTGCATAAAGATATTTCTTGATTCTCTGTCTCAAAAAGAAGGTTATTAGTAGTTTGGGCTGTTTTAGCTGTTGCAGGAGGTTGATTAGGTGCTGCTTTAATAGGTTTTGTTTGAAAAGTTGGTTCATTAAAAGCTTGCTCAAGTAACCTTTTAAATGCAGGCTCAGCGAGTAACTCTAGTTGAGCAGGATCTTCTAATGTAACTTGAGTAAAGCAACGTTTTTTAGCTTGATAAATATCCAAAAGACCAGTAATTTTTATAAATTGACGGTTCCAAGTTTTTAATTCTTCGGGTTTTATTCCTTGAATTTGGGCTAATTTATCCAAGCCTTGTCCCGAAATTACTATCCTAAAACTCCCATCTTTGCAGCTTGAAGATGTAGGATTATCAAAATTAATAGAGAAAGACTGATGATGATTTTGAATATTATCAATCGTGCTAAAGGCTCGACCTACAACGGTAATTGTTTTTCCCTTTTGCTTCAGCAACTCTGGTACATTATCGGCTGCAAAAACTTTTGATTGTGAAGGTGGTACAGTAGCAGTAGGCTGTATTTTGACCTTGGGAACACCCGGAAAAATATCGAGTCCGACTTGGGCCGCCCGATCGCACCAATAGCATTTACCATAACTTTTGCTGTAGTAATGGTTGGTAATCTGGTCACACTCGGTTAAATCAGCGATCGCAACTTCCAGTGCTTTCTTCCACTCCCTAGCAGTTGGTCGCAAATGTGGTTCTGTATGCCCATCATTAAAGCATCTGAGAAAGCATCGCTGAATCTCAGGATGCACAATATCTAAGGGGATTGTCAATGGCCCAGGCTGGATCAGGCTGTTAGGGGCATAAGGCCAAAATCCTTGGCGAATTAGTTCACTCGGTGCCGGCGAATCTCCTTCTTCTACCCATTTTCCTTTAAACGGCTCAGCGCCAAACAGCAACAGGTAAACAATTACTGCCAATCGAAAACGGTCGTGGACTTCTGTTTGATCTGTAATATGAAAATCTTTTTCTAACAGTTCTACAGGGGTGAAGCCTTCTGTACCTACCAAGCAGCGATACACCTCGCCTGTGTTAGGATGGCAAACCTGAAAAGAATCTGTATCAATAATCGAAGGTAAAGCACGATTGTTAACCAAAATATTTTGTGGCTTAATGTCACCTAAAACATAACCTTTGTCATGAATTAATTGAATAAATGAGGCGATATTTAGCGCTGTCGTGTAGAGGAACTTCCAGTTAACCTCAAGCTTCAGCATCTTACGACGCTGTGGATTATACACATCTAGTAATTCTCTTGCATCTTTAATCTCTTGCATTAAAAAGCCTAACACCGAACCATTTCGATCGGTCAGTAGTTCCTGGGGCCAAGCAAAAGAAATATGATTGAGATGTGAGTTAGGCTCTTTGGGTGGGTTCGCTACCATGACTTCCAGCTTCTTAACCCGCTCGTGGTGTGAAGAGTGATAAATCTTGGCTAGATAGCCATTGCGATCGGTTTTCCAAACGGTTCCTTCACCACTGCTGGCTATTTGTTCAACTAGAGCGATCGATTGACCTGTACTGGCACAAATAAGAACTGTCATTTCAGTTTACTATCGTCGTAGAGGCACAAAAGCAAGGTTTTATCGTCGTCAGTTTTAGCATTTAGCCTTTCAGAGTCAAGGAAATTTTTAATATATTCGTCTTCCTGCTCTGGATGACTGGTTTCTACCATATATTCTTCTAGTGGCTGGAAAAAAGGCGGAAAAGGTGTCCAGTCACTCATCCGAATTGCTACTCGCTCCAGTCCATCTGTTGATGCACAAATGAACTTTTGCTGACCTGGTAGAACACGCACACGCATCTCATTTAAGGCATTAGCCGAGGTTACAAATGTTGTCTCATTGATGAATTCTCCTTTATCTGGGGTAAAAAGTAGTTGATCTTCTCCTTCCCGAAGACGCGCCACTATGAATCCATCCCCAATTTGCATGGCAGCAACCCAATTCGGAGTAGCCAAAAATACTAATAAAGTACAAGCTAAATCATTAATAGAGTAGCCGCCACTGACTGCTTGTTTTTGTAAAGCTTTTACTACTTCTTTCAAAGTATTTGCAAAGATTGTTCTAGCTTGTTCATCAGGGAGAGGTTGAGGGGCGCAATGCAAATGGAGGGTGTACTCCCCAAGCTGCAAGAGTTCATTAAGCGCTGTCTCGACCGTCAACTTAGCACCAACATCGGAATATTTGGCGCTGCCAGCTCCATCCGCAACTGCCCCCAAGATTACATTGTGGCAGATGATAAATTGTCCGTAATCTTGGCAGGGTAGCTGCTGTTTTTTGTGGCTAGTTCCTGTTGCGGAACGTGCGATCGCTTTCCAATTCACGGAATATCCTCAGTATCTAGGTAGTAATTTGACCCCATCCGACAGGTGGTAACGCCACAGCCACTCCTATCTTCTCACTTGAAACCCGTTTCATCGAGGTACTCAGCCACACAAACAGAGAGCGAAAATCTAGACCACCCAACTTTATAGGTGGACGTTCTGGCGGGGCAATTTGTGCGAGAATTTTCATATCTGCGTGCTCCACACCAACGGCAAAGAAACAGAGTCGGCGCTTTGCCTCATCCTCCCGCACGCGCTGCGCTGCCAATGGCCAGCAGGTGTCAGTCGGCGCTCCATCTGTAATTAAGAAGATCCAAGGGCGATAATACTGAATACCGTTGGCTTTGTAAGTCTTCTTGCGGGCTTCGAGTCGATCCAAAGCGCAATCAATAGCCTCACCTATTGGAGTTCTGCCACTAGCTTCCAGTCGTGGCGGTGTGAAGTGGTCAATGGTTGCGAAATCTTGGATCAGACGCACTGGGCCGAAGGTGATTATCGCTACCTCGACACTCAGGGAGGCTTTCGTATCTTTCAGTACGTCCTCCTTAAAAGCTGCAATCCCTCGATTCAACTCCTGAATCGGCTCTCCCGCCATAGAGCCAGATGTATCGAGCAACAGGAGGACCGGACAGCGATTTTCGGGGTTCTCAACAAATTCAGGCAATCCTACAGGCATCCACTACCCCACCAGAGCAATTTTAGTGATGGTTTCATTCTACAGGAAGAAGACCTCGGGTAATAAGCTGCTATGTATCTAATTTGACAGTCAATTTGTAGGAGATTCTTGTGGGATGGCAGGATGCCCATCTCTGTATTCGATTTATATGCGATTCAGCTGATCTACCCCTCTAAGCTAGGAGTACGTTCATCGACTAGAGTTTCCAAGAAAGTTCTAGTTTATACCACCTAAACATATTACCAGCCCACAAAAATAGAACACCGGGAGCATTACCTACTCCTGGTATCAATTCCGTAATTTTCGCTGTTGTTACTAAAACTCAAGTGATCGCCCTTTCTTGGCACACTATACAGCATATTCCAGGTTTATGAAGTACAGTAGCAGCAATTGGCTTTCCCAGTTTCGTGGGTGTAGAGGATTTATTAAGTCGAGTGCAGTCTTGCTAATTTAGAATGTAAAAAGGATGTTCGGCGTTTGGGGGTGACTCTGGAAGTTGCGGGGCGTGCATCTACGTCGCGATTCTGCACGATTTGGGTGGAACCTGCAAAAAAGCGTAAGTTTAGGGATTAAATGCTTGCGGTTTTATGCGCTGTAATGGCGTGTTAGACCGCAACTGCGATACAATTAATAGTTAGCCATCCTCAAGTCTCTGGTGAGAACAGAGTGCTTCAGACCGTTGTAGCAGGTAATCATAGGGTGGCAGTATGATTTCCAAAGTAAGATACACACACTCAAGTTTTGCCAGAATGACTAATCTTCGCCGTCAGGGTTTATTACAATCCATAGCAACGATAATCGCTGACTATCGACAAGATGAAATCCCCCCTATTGATGTAAATCATGTTGATCGATGGATTCGTCAGTTCCAGAAAGTTGGATTTGACACCGACAATCAAATAGTTATTCTTGAGCAAATAGAGCGTATTTTACAGTCTTACTACTTTTCCTATGCAAAATCTGAGGACTTTATTGCTAAAGTTTTAGCTTCTCAAATTTTGTTTGGTTCTAATCCTACCTCCGCAATCCGCAATGTTAAATTTTTGCAAATCCAAACGAAGGGTAACAGCCAAAATGATTTATTAAGATTATGCGACCAAATTCTTAAGACTAAATATGAAATCATGCTTCACGAATGTGGTAATTCTCCAGTTTCCTATATTTACATAGACGACTGTTTGTACTCTGGGAATAGAGTGCGGCGAGATATTAGTTCATGGTTGCCGAGCGCTGTCAAAGGAACAACACTACATCTAATATTTTTTGCCGCCCATACGGAGGGACTCAAATACTCAAAAAGCGAAATTATAAAAGCAGCCGAAAAATATGAGATTTCGGTAAAATTCTGGAAGCTTTACGAATTTAATAACTCTCGCTGGAATTCATCAAACTTTGATTGCTTTTGGGCGCACGAGTTTTCTGGTGAAGAGTATGTTGATAGGTATGTTCAAAAAGTAAATGAGCAACGTCAAGCCTCTAATAAAAACTTACCGCCTTTATTTCGTCCCAATAATACGCAAACTCAGGAGAGCATTTTTTCTTCACCTGATGCTCGAAAAATTATTGAATCTGCATTCCTAAAAGCTGGTGCTTATATTGTTTCGCTACCTAAGAGTCCTAATCAAAATATGCGACCATTGGGATATGACTATCTACAATCACTAGGATTTGGATCATTTTTTGTAACATATCGCAACACAGCAAATAACTGTCCTTTGGCTTTGTGGTGGGGCGACCCCAATAAACCTTATCCACTAAATGAGTGGTATCCACTTTTGCCTCGAACAGTTAATATCTTATAAACCTAGATTAGGAGGACTTCTCAGATGATAACAACAGCAAGACTTCCAGAAACAAGGACTTATGATCGACGAAATTGTATTACTTTCCGAAAAACTGCCGAAGAATTTGGTGGATTATCCAATATGGCAGGAGGTTATCCATTGTCCGTTAATGGTGTAAGGATATTGACTTCTGAAGCACTCTATCAAGCCTGTCGTTTCCCTCATCTACCAGATGTTCAGAGAATGATCATTGCTGAACGAAGTCCAATGACGGCAAAGATGAGAAGTAAGCCCTATCGTGATAGTTCTCGTCCCGATTGGGACATTGTTCGGACAAGGATTATGCGTTGGTGCTTACAAGTAAAACTTGTTCAAAATTGGGATAAATTTAGCAAACTTTTACTAGATACAGGAGACTTGCCAATTGTTGAAGACTCTAGAAAAGATGATTTTTGGGGAGCCAAACCAGGAGATGAAATAATACTTGTTGGTATCAATGTTCTTGGTCGATTACTCATGCAGTTAAGAGAACAAGTAAGAAATGGAGAAATTACTTGTCAAACTGTAAAGCCTCTTTCTATCTCAGATTTCTTATTGTATGGTCAAGAAATTAGACCCATATCTGGAGACGGTGAGCATCATCTAATCAGCCATGTAGATTCCTTGGAAGTTAACGAAGTACCCGCTCCATCCAATGAAGAAGTGATTTCATCTGACAACTCTGTATTTGAGTTAAATTTTCATACAGAGAACAGCTCGAATAAAGATCCCCAAAAAAATCCGATTGATTCTGCTGAACTTGATTTTAACCAATATGATAGTTTCCAAATTATGTTGCCATACATAGAAAAAGCTTTAGCAACTGAACATACAGTTAAGGAACTGGCTGAGCTTTTCAGAGTTCCTCAAAAACTAATGAGTAATTGGTTAGAGCAAGCAATAAAGCTTGGTAAAGTTAAAAAGCTATCTAAACCAACTAGGTACACTGTTGAACCTGAGTTACCCTTGCTTAAACAGTTACAGTATATTCCAGGTTTATGAAGTACAGTAGCAGCAATTGGCTTTCCCAGTTTTGTAGGTGTAGAGGATTTATTAAGTCGAGTGCAGTAGCCAGCAAAACATCAACCATTTTGCTATTTTTTGGGTGATAAATGACGCAAAAAAGCTTTCAGTTGTGACCACCATAATTCAATCGGATTATCCAATAAGGTTTCATTTTTTGTGCTTAGCTACTGAATTGAGTGTACCACGTCTACATGGAATATGCTGTATATAGTGTGCCTGCGTAAGTCCTGCAAAAAAAGCTCGATCGCCCAAAAAAAGAGCGATCGAACATACCTCAATCTATTGGCCCGGTTTAACAACAGGGGCGATCGCAGCTTGTCCCTGACGGCGGCGAATCAGAACACTCACCACCAGCCCCGGCTTTGCTTTAGGGCACAGGCCGACTCCAATCCCCCACTTCAGCAAATCGCCTGGCCGTACATTGAAAATTGTAAATTTGAGACTTGCTTCATCCGCGTCAATCCGCGTCAATCCGCCGACATCTGCGGTAAAAAAAGCTTTGTATTTGCCTCCCCGATCGCCAGAATCAAACTCTTTGATAAAATACTATCCGGGATTCTCCCCAAACCGAGAGAAATATGTTAAGAACTTCCCGATGCCCCGATGGAGGTATGCCACCTAAAGCCCACCTAGAATCTCACCTGACGGCAGAGGAAATCAGAATTCGCTACCGGCAGGCTGAAAACACCACAGAGTCACGCCGCTGGCACTTGCTGCTATTAGTTTCCAGAAATTGGACGATCAAACAAGCAGCCCAAGTCATAGGCCTCAACTACGACTACGCCAAAGAAATTGTCCAGCGCTACAACCGAGAAGGGCCCAACTCTGTCAAAAACCGCAGCAGAGACCGCCAGCCCCCTCCCGCTAAATCCTTACTGAATCCAGAACAGCAAGCAGAACTGCGACAAGCGCTGCAAAACCCAGCCCCCGACGGCGGAGACTGGACGGGCCCCAAAGTAGCTCGCTGGATTGCCGAAAAGACCGGCCGCGCTCATGTCTGGCCCCAACGCGGCTGGGACTACCTCAAGCGCTTAGGTGTTAACTGGCGACGCCGGCGCATCAAGTAGATTTTACCCAATATTTAGAGGGCGTTAATTGCTAAACTGCAATAGCCCTCTTTCTCTTTGATCACCTCTTTGATCACATAGGGCTTCGCTGTAAATATTATTGTGTTGAGGATGTTAACTATGCTGGGGATTCGGCGTTTTTTGCCTGCCATAAACAAGACTTTGGCAGTAGTAGCTGGGATCGGATTGTTTCAGGTGTTAACGATCGCCAGTTCATTTTCTCAATCATCCAACCTCCGCTCTCTCGATCAACTCTACAAAATCCGCGATCGCATCATCACCCAATTAGAAACACCCCCCTCGCCCTCCCCAGAACCAACCCTGCTCGAACGATTTGTAACCGCCACCGCCAATCCTCAAGAAACTCTGATACAGGATTTGCAAGCAGTAGAGATCCAAATATTAGTAGAACAAAGAGCTAACGACAACTTGCAACAAGCAGTACGTTTAGCCAACCAAGCCGTAGAAACTGGACGATCACCAAATCAGTCGATCGAATCTGGCCAGCAAACTCAATTTCTGTGGCAGCAAGCCCTCAACAACTTGCAAGAAATTCCTCAAAATTCATTTTTAGCCCCTCTAACTGCCTCAAAAATTCAAGAATACCGCGAAAATTTAACAACAGCAACCTCTCAACTACAGCAAGCCAAATCAAAGCTTTTGGGATCGATCGCCCGGGAAAGCGGGCTGTCTGCAAAAGCTTCCATCGGCATTTGTCGCCTTTCTAGAGAATGCTTACACCTCCGGGGCGATGTACCTCCAGTCAGTCCAGCCAGCTTAATTAAACTTCCCATTGCTGTCGCCCTGATGAACAAAGTCGCCAAAGAACAAATAAGTCTCGACAAGAAAGTTTATGTCACTTCGGGCAATTTCACCGAAGACTCATCGACAAAAATTGAGTCCAAGCAGAATTATCCGCTCAAGACACTGTTAGAAGAAATGATCGATCGCAGCAGTAATATTGCGACCAATCAACTGATTGATTATTTGGGTGCCGATTACATCAATCAAGTCTTAGAAAATCGCGGCTACCAAGTCACCCGCGTCAACTTCAAATTAATGGGGGAAAAGATTATGCCAGCCAACCCCGGTTCTGGCCGTAACCGCGTGACTGTCAACGAACTCACCGAAATGATGGTGCAAATTTACAATGGCGAAACACCCGGTGCTAAATTCTTAGTAGAAACCCTAAACCGCCAGTACGATCGCAATATAGGATTTGCCGCTCTCAAAGGCACTCAAGCTCAATGGCTAGGCGAAAAAACCGGCGAAAATTCCCTAGTTCTCGGCACAACTTTAGCGATGAGCATTGACGGCGAAGCATACATCATTACTGTAATTGACAGCAGCAGTGGCAGCGATACAGAAATGCGCCAGTCTATTTCTAAAATTGCCGATTACATTACCCGGAATCCCAGCTTTATCGATTTTAGATTTTAGATTGGAGAATTGAAGAATTGAAGAAAGCAACCCCACGGAGCAATCCGGGGGCTTATTACAGTAATCAGAAAATGCCCCACACAAAACTCAGCGTTTCTGTCAAAGGAACAGGATTTCCCATTCTCTGCTTGCACGGCCATCCAGGTTCCGGCTACTGTATGTCCGTCTTCACAGAACACCTATCAAAACGCTTCCAAACGATCGCCCCAGACTTACGCGGATACGGCAACAGCCGCACCTCTGTTCCCTTTGAAATGACCGACCACATCCTCGATTTAGAAGCACTTCTCGATCGATTTGGACTCGATCGATGTTTGGTAATCGGATGGTCTTTAGGAGGGATTTTAGCCCTGGAATTAGCCATGAAATACCCCCAGCGAGTCACAGGTTTGATTCTACTCGCCTCCGCCGCCAAACCAACAGGAAGTCACCCTCCCATCTCTTGGCAAGATAACTTGTACACCGGTTTAGCCGGAATTATCAATTGGGCGATACCGGGGTGGCAGTGGAATATTGATACTTTTGGCAAGCGATCGCTCTTTCGCTACTTGATACAGCAGCATACAGCCACCCCTTACCGCTACCTAGCCGCCGCCGGTACCCCCGCCTACCTACAGACCGACCGCAGGGCTACCAAGGCCCTAAATACCGCTCTGAGGGCCCGATACGATCGGCTTGCCCACCTCGGCGACATTCATTGTCCCTGCTTAGTGCTGGCCGGAGAGGCCGATCGGCACATCACCTCACAATCGAGCTTAGAAACAGCCCGCCACCTCCACGACAGTCAGTGGCAGTGCTATCCCAATACAGCCCACTTATTTCCTTGGGAAATTCCCGATCGGGTACTCGCAGACATCGATCGGTGGATCGATGCCCTCCCGCAGGTAGTTGGGAATTACGAGTCTTAAGTTTTGAGTTCCCCCGAAGCAATTAATCGCCCAAAAGTCAAGAGTTTTGAATTTAAAACTCAAAACTCGCTCACTCAAAACTCAAAACTTTTGGTCTACCATCGCTACTGGCCACTAAAAACAGGCCACATACCTCCCTCACCAAGCTTTCCCAAATCTTCTGCAACCGTCAAATCAATAGGTTTGCAGCGTTGAATCAAAACCTTAATACCTTGAGCACCTTCATTTTCGATGTCTTCTATATATCCTGCTTTTGCAGCTTCCGCCTCTTTAGCCATCATGAACGGGCCAAAATAGTAAATGCACCGCGGCGTTGAAGTTTTAACTTCAACCCACCAAGCCAATCCGAAAAAGTTGAGTAAGCTAATCAAGAGTTCTTTCAT
>DMYK01000284.1:2646-4139 GCA_003483675.1 Microcoleaceae cyanobacterium UBA11344 | reverse complement strand
TCGAGAACCTCAGCAGAAGTGTAAACGCACAGTGGAAATGTCTCTATGGCAAATCCAGTTTCAGCACTTGCTTGTTCTATTACATCCGAATAGCATTCAGAAAATACCCTTTCAAGATATGGTTGAAGACTGGGGGAATCCTGGAAACTTTTGCGAATACGTCTACGGTGTTCGGCTATGGTACCTTTCCAACTACCGCTTCTTTTATCTGGTTGAAATTGCCACTTTAGCAAGTGCATAATAACTACCACAAGATTACTCTCCAAACTCCGCCGTTCAGTTCGCCCCATGTCTTCTATTGCTTCAATCATATTTTCCCAGTCAATGTTTGAATAATCGCGAAGCCGCAACTTTTCCACGGTAGTTTCAATCCATTTTAGGTAGTCTCGATCGTACAATTTTTCTAGATTAACATCGAGTTTTGCCATCGTCATATTTTTTAGAGTCGAGGATGTACAGATAACTAACAAATATGGCGGTAGGAATCAAAAGGCAGCCCCGTGCGCCGCTTCACATCAATCACTGATTTATATTCGCCTTTAATCTGCCTTTCTGTAACTATTTTCTCTGCCACAACTCTGTCTAAGCCACTGGCTGTCAATTCTTCTACAGACAATATATTTAGTCGTTTCCAAGTAAAACTTGCTTCCTTTTGATAATTGTAGCTAAAGCAAATCATCGGGGCGATGCGTCTGACGTGACTGGCTGGAACTCCGGCTATTTCTGACAACTCTTCGGCGTAAGTAAAAATATATCCTTCATTTTGCAAAGATTCAATATCATTAGCATAGACGATCGGCAATCCCAATACTCTCACCAGATCATCTTTGGTACACTCGTTAATATCTATTTTGCCGCGCAGGTTGGCCAGTTCTTCTGCATTGGTCGCAGTTGCAGGAACCAGTAAACCTCTGGGTGCTGTTTTGATTAGATAGCGCTTTTTTAAAGAAAAGGCAGTGACAATTTGAGCTATCCAAACGATCAGGCCAAAATTAGCTGAAGAAGATACCGCTAGTGCTGCTAAAGTAAAGCCAGCACCCCACCCAATCCAACTGCGAATATTTGACTGGTGGCCGGCATAACAAATTGCCAATCCCCCGAAGCCTGGGACGAAGGAATACCACACCCAATTTGGAGTTTGACGCAACCAGTGTAAATCTTGAAACACTTTATTTTTATCCTTAAATAGCTGTTATTTTACACTTATTCCCATCCCACTTTTTTAATAGTGGGTTTCCGCTGTTCCCATTGGTGTCAACTTAAGACTAAAATCCTTGATAAATCTCGTTTTTACCTGAGTCTAGATCCCCCTAAATCCCCCTTAAGAAGGGGGACTTTGATAAGATTCCAGTCCCCCCCTTCTTAAGGGGGGCTAGGGGGGATCGAAATCTAATGGTCAAACAGCAGTCTGTGACTACGTTTGAAGTTACTTTGACACCAATGGGCGAAAGCCTTTGTCCCTACAGATATCGTGGCTAATTAACCGGATTTGA
>DMYK01000284.1:0-2563 GCA_003483675.1 Microcoleaceae cyanobacterium UBA11344 | reverse complement strand
GGCGATAACTCAGCATCTTTTAGCAATTGCTCTATGGAAACTGGATTTGCTTCGCGGCTGAGCTGGGAGATTAGCTTTTTCTCTAATTCTGACAAACGATTTATCTGCGGGTGCAAAGTTGCTGCCAATTCTTCCCCTAAGAATAGCATATCATATTTTAAGAATTCTGCAACCCTTCCTCGGAATAATTCTTGAATGGTAGTGGCGACTATTTTCAACCACAATGGATTGCCTTCATAGGCGTTAATTAGGTTTTCCCATTGTTCGGGATTGAGTAAACTTTTTTGTCGGAAAATTTCGGTAGCGGTTGCACTTATGCCTTTGAGTTGTAAGGTGCAAACTGGTGAATTTTCACCTTTTAAGGCGGTAATTTCTCTGGGAGGTTCCCAACTGTTGAGGATTAAGCAACTGTTGTGGGTTGTTTCTCCGATTTGTCTGAAGAGGATGCTGTAATTTTCGCATTCTGGGCGGTAATTTCCTGCTAGTTGTCGGCTGCTGAGAATGGTTTGCACGTCGTCGAGGATGATGAGACAGCGGTTTTTTCGCAGATATTCCATTAACAGGGAAATTCGATCTGGGATGCTGCTAGGTAAAAACCCCTCTTCGCCCCCCCTTGGTAAGGGGGGGTTGGGGGGGTATTGATTGGCGATAAATTGAATGAGATTTTTTAGGGTGGTTTCTAAGGGTGGGGAATGGCGGAGACTTCGCCAGATGACGCATTCAAAGTTATGCTGAATTTTTTGGAGGAGGTGGAGGGAAAGTGCGGTTTTGCCAATCCCGCTTATTCCTAATATTGCTGCGATGTTGCACTTGTCTTGGACGATCGACTTTTCGAGGGTGGCGAGTTCGGATGTGCGATCGGACAATGATGAAATATGAGGTGCGTCTGCTAAGTCTAGTCTGGTTTGGGGTTTGGATGTGTCTGAGGTGGGGGTTGAGGGCGATCGATCTTTTGGAATTTCTGGAGGTTGGCTATCCTTACAGACATTGAGATTACCAATTACAAAATCATTCCCAAAATTTGATGATACGATGAATACTTGTCTCCTCTCAAGTGCTGAGCGTAAATTCGATTGAGTTACTTCTTCATCTAATACATTTGATAAACGTTTCCATAATTTTGAGGCGATATTTCTGACGTGACCTTCGCTACAATATGATGTTTCTGCGATTTGAGAGTATTTTTGACCTTCCCATACACCCAGCAGGATAGCTTTTTGCAGATCGTCCAAGTGTTCTCCCGTCTTGGCGAAAACCATTTCGTCGGCAAATCTCAAGACTTCTTGAACGTCCATCGGTATAGTAAAGGTAGGGGATGACTGGATTATATCTGACATTTTATGACGTAGATGACAAAATCTGACTTGTTTCTGACAAAGTTTATGACAAAGTGGTTTGAAAAATTGCTTACATTTTGTGATATTTTATGACTTGATTTCATTCTGGTTATAATGGTAATTTTAAAAGACAAGCTATCCGTCACCAGTAGCAAGCTGTACCAAAACATTAAAATATAAGCTCATGGCTAACGAACCCAAAAAAGAACCAAAGCTAAAATGCCCGCTGTCGCAAGAACAAAAGGAGACGGTCAAAGAGGTTGCTGATGTCATTGATAAGCATAGAAGAATTGTGAGAAAAATTACTGGTTAAAGCTCATAAATCTTTGTGACTATTGCATCGGATCGATATGAGAAACGATTTGAGTTGGTTTGAAATAATCAGACTATTTTTTGAACTGCTTTTTCAGCTAGTTGACTAACAGTATTGATTTATCGTAAGTATTTGACCCTAAAAGGAAAGAAGCATGGATGCACTGGTAGCAGCAATCGCACAAATTTTAGATTATATTCACACCCAAGGCCCAGACGCGATCGCGCAGCTAACGGCACTACTAGAAGCTCTCAAGGTGGGAGCTGTTTATGTTGCGGCTCTGTTTGGCTTGATTGCTAACGTACCCGCTGTTATTGAAATTCTTAGCCAGTTAATAGCTTTAATCAGTTCAGGTGCCGGTATTACGGAAATAGCGGGGGCGATCGGCTCGTTAGCAGGCTCACTGGGATTGTCTATTGAGTCTGTCATCCATATCTTACAAATGATCGGCGCTTTCTTGCTGGCATTTTAAATATATTAAAAGCGATCGCCCTTCCTTAATTAAAGAGCGATCGCCCTCATTTTATTGACTCAAACTATTTCCGAGGCTAAAAGCCTACCATCAACTCGCTCATATTCATCTTCCAAGAGCCACGAATGAGCCTGATCGTAACTTGAACTTAAAAACAGCAGTTTATAATTCGCCGATGGATCGTAAATACAACACTTACTATTTTTGTCGCCCACTAACATCAGAATCCGAGGCGGGAGAACAATCGGAGCTACCCACAACTCGATAAAGTCCCAATCATTGATTTGTTCGACGAGGTTTTGTGCGGGGGATAACATGGTAATTATCGGTTCCTTTAAGCGGGTTGATTGATATTTTGGATGTGATCTCAAATCTGTTAGCATCGGAATTATTCATCTCTCTCTTATCGCCCTCTGCGTTCTCTGCGTTCTCTGCGGTTAA